>NZ_QLTL01000001.1:0-272446 GCF_003269045.1 Pseudomonas sp. URMO17WK12:I7
AAACTTGTGGTGCACCTGTGGGCCTCCTCAACAACATCACTAAATTCGAAACTTGTGATGTACCTGTGGGCCTCCTCAACAACACCACTGAATTCGAAACTTTTGGTGCACCTGTGGGCCTCCTCAAGAACATCACTGAATTCGAAACTTGTGGTGCACCTGTGGGAGCGGGTTTACCCGCGAAAGGGCCATCAGCCTTCACTCAAGGCTCGAGCCCTTCAACGATGATCACCTCAGCCTTTGCCACCCCTTGGCGATGGCTGCACGCCTCCTGGTACAGCTCGGACCGGTAGCACGCCAGCGCCTGCTCATACGAATCGAACTCGATCACCACGCTACGCTGTGGAGTAGGCCGCCCCTCCAGCGCCTCGCTGCGCCCGCCGCGGGCCAGGAAGCGGCCGCCGAATGCCTTGAAGGCAGCGGGAGCGCGCTGGGTGTACTGCTGATACTGCTCGGGGTCGGTCACATCGACGTGGGCGATCCAATAGGCCTTCATCCGCTGCTCTCCTGTTACAACGATATTTGTGTATGATGGTATACCATAAAAATCACCCCACCACAGTGAGCGTGCAACATGGCATTCAACACCATCGAGGAACTCCTCGAGGACTACCGGCAAGGCAAGATGGTTCTGCTGGTGGACGACGAGGATCGGGAAAACGAAGGCGACCTGCTGATCGCTGCCGAGCGCTGTGACGCCCAAGCCATCAACTTCATGGCCCGTGAAGCACGCGGCCTGATCTGCCTGACCCTGACGGACGATCACTGCCAGCGCCTGGGCCTGGAGCAAATGGTACCGGCCAACGGCAGCGTGTTCAGCACCGCTTTCACCGTGTCGATCGAAGCCGCCAGCGGCGTCACCACCGGCATCTCCGCCGCCGACCGGGCACGCACCGTGGCCGCCGCCATGGCGCCCGATGCCCGCCCCGAAGACCTGGTGCAGCCCGGCCACATCTTCCCCCTGCGTGCCCGCGAAGGCGGTGTGCTGACCCGCGCCGGGCACACCGAAGCCGGTTGTGACCTGGCCCGGCTGGCCGGTTTTATCCCGGCCTCGGTGATCGTAGAGGTGCTCAACGATGACGGCACCATGGCCCGGCGCCCCGACCTGGAAGTATTCGCCGCGCAACACGGCATCAAGATCGGCACCATCGCCGACCTGATCCACTACCGCCTGAGCACCGAGCAGACCATCAAGCGCATCGGCGAGCGCGAGCTGCCGACCGTGCACGGCACGTTCCGCCTCGTGACCTACGAGGATCGCATCGAAGGCGGCGTGCACATGGCCATGGTCATGGGCGATATCCGCCGTGAGCAGCCGACCCTGGTGCGGGTGCATGTGATCGACCCGCTGCGCGACCTGGTCGGTGCCGAATACGCCGGGCCCGCCAACTGGACGCTTTGGGCAGCGTTGCAGAAAGTCGCCGAGGAAGGTGCCGGGGTGGTGGTGATCCTGGCCAACCACGAGTCCTCCCAGGCGTTGCTCGAACGCGTGCCGCAGCTGACCCAACCGATTCGTCCCTACCAGCGTGGGCAGTCGAAGGTGTATTCGGAGGTCGGTACCGGTGCGCAGATTCTGCAGGACCTGGGCGTGGGCAAGCTGCGTCACCTGGGCCCGCCGCTGAAGTATGCAGGGTTGGCCGGCTATGAGCTGGAAGTGGTACAGAGCATTCCGTTCGAGCCGAGCCTGATTAGCTGACACGGACCCTGTAGGCGCGGCCTTGTGTCGCGAAAGGGCCGCACAGCGGCTCCAGCAATTCATGTGTCGACGCTGAAACCCTGGGGCCACTTCGTGGCCCTTTCGCGAGACAAGGCCGCTTCTACAAGTGCTGCGGCAGTCTGATGAGGACGGAGTGATGGCCGGTCGCCTCATGCCTCTTGCCAAAAGTTTGGAATACCATAATATGATATCCCGTAGACCTTGAATCTGCAGGCCGGCACCTACAATTACAAACGGCCACAAGACACTTTGTTTTAGCTGCTCCCCGAACACTGTTGGCGGGCGCACCAGAAGCCCCGCCTCGAATAACAAAAGCAACGAGGGCGTAACCATGCTGTTGAGCAAACGTGTAACCGCAGTGCTGTCCGCCAGCCTGCTGACCCTGGCATGTCAGGCCGCCCAGGCCGCCGACAGCCTCAATTTCGTCAGCTGGGGCGGTACCACCCAGGACGCCCAGAAAGAAGCATGGGCCGTACCCTTCAGCAAATCGACTGACATCAAAGTCGTGCAGGACGGCCCGACCGACTACGGCAAGCTCAAGGCCATGGTCGAAAGCGGCAACGTGCAGTGGGACGTGGTCGACGTCGAAGCCGACTTTGCCTTGCGTGCCGCCAGCGAAGGCCTGCTCGAACCCCTCGATTTCAACCAGATCAAGCGCGACAAGATCGACCCGCGCTTCGTTTCCGATCACGGTGTCGGCTCGTTCTTCTTCTCCTTCGTGCTCGGTTACAACGAAGGCAAGCTCGGTGCCAACAAGCCGGTCGACTGGACCGCGCTGTTCGACACCAAGACCTACCCTGGCAAGCGCGCCCTCTACAAATGGCCTAGCCCCGGCGTGCTGGAACTGGCCCTGCTGGCCGACGGCGTAGCCCCCAAAGACCTCTACCCGCTGGACCTGGACCGCGCCTTCAAGAAGCTCGACACCATCAAGAAAGACATCGTCTGGTGGGGCGGTGGCGCCCAGTCGCAGCAACTGCTGGCCTCCGGTGAAGCCTCGCTCGGCCAGTTCTGGAACGGCCGCGTCTATGCCCTGCAGCAAGACGGTGCACCGGTGGGCGTGAGCTGGAAGCAGAACCTGGTCATGGCCGACTTCCTGGTCATCCCGAAAGGTTCGAAGAACAAGGACGCGGCCATGAAGTTCCTGGCCAACGCCAGCAGCGCCGAAGGCCAGGCCGCATTCGCCAACAAGACCGCCTACGCCCCGGTGAACATCGACAGCGTGGCCAAGCTCGACAAAGACCTCGCGCCGAACCTGCCGACCGCCTACGCCCAGGACCAGGTCACCCTGGACTTCGCCTACTGGGCTAAAAACGGCCAGGCCATCGCAGCCCGCTGGAATGAGTGGTTGGTCAAATGAAAGTCGCCATCAACGCCCTGCATAACGCGCAAGGTGCCCCCACGGGCACCGGCGCCCCGGGAACGGCCCCGCGCCGCGTCAGCCTGAGCCAACGCTGGAAAGGCAGCCGCAACCTGCTGCCGGCCCTGCTGTTCCTGGGCCTGTTCTTCTTCGCCCCGCTGATCGGCCTGTTGCTGCGCGGGGTGCTGGAGCCAACGCCAGGGCTGGGCAACTACGAGCAGCTGTTCGCCAACTCGGCTTATGCACGGGTACTGTTCAACACCTTCTCGGTGGCCGGCGTGGTCACCCTGATCAGCGTGCTGCTGGGCTTCCCGCTGGCCTGGGCGATCACCCTGGTGCCCAATGGCTGGGGCCGCTGGCTGCTGAACATCGTGCTGCTGTCGATGTGGACCAGCCTGCTGGCACGCACCTACTCGTGGCTGGTGCTGCTGCAGAGCTCGGGGGTGATCAACAAGGCGTTGATGGCCATGGGTATCATCGATACCCCGCTGGAGATGGTGCACAACCTCACCGGCGTGGTGATCGGCATGAGCTACATCATGATCCCGTTCATCGTGCTGCCGCTGCAGGCGACCATGCACGCCATCGACCCGATGGTGCTGCAGGCCGGCTCGATCTGCGGCGCCAGCCCGTGGACCAACTTCTGGAAAGTGTTCCTGCCGTTGTGCCGCTCGGGGCTGTTCTCCGGGGCGCTGATGGTGTTCGTGATGTCTCTGGGCTACTACGTCACCCCGGCCCTGCTCGGGGGTGCACAGAACATGATGCTGCCTGAGTTCATCATCCAGCAGGTGCAGTCGTTCCTCAACTGGGGCCTGGCCAGCGCCGCCGCCGCACTGCTAGTGGTCATCACCCTGGTGCTCTTCTACCTGTACCTGAAGCTGCAGCCGGAATCGCCGGTTGGCAACGCGAGGTAAACCGCCATGCTCCTGTCTCCCAATGCCATGGGCCGCCCGCTGCGTACGGGCCTGTACCTGACCACCGGGGTCATCGCGGCCTTCCTGCTGCTGCCGGTGGTGTTCATCGTGTTGCTGTCGTTCGGCTCGTCCCAGTGGCTGGTGTTCCCGCCGCCGGGCTGGACCTTCAAGTGGTACGGCCAGTTCTTCTCCAACCCGGAGTGGATGGACGCCGCCCTGGCCAGCCTCAAGGTCGCCGTGCTGACCACCATCGCTGCCGTGCTGCTCGGCCTGCCTACCGCCTTCGCCCTGGTGCGTGGCCGCTTCCCTGGCCGCGAAATGCTCTATGGGCTGTTCACCATGCCGATGATCGTGCCGCTGGTGATCATCGCCGTGGCGGTGTATGCGCTGTTCCTCAAACTGGGCTACACCGGCACGCTGTTCGCCTTCGTGGTCAGCCATGTGATCGTCGCCCTGCCCTTCACCATCATCTCGATCATCAACTCGCTGAAGCTGTTCGACCAGTCGATCGAGGATGCTGCGGTGATCTGTGGTGCCTCGCGCCTGCAGGCGATCTTCAAGGTGACCTTCCCGGCGATTCGCCCGGGCATGATCGCCGGTGGCCTGTTCGCCTTCCTGGTGTCGTGGGATGAAGTGGTGCTGAGCGTGATGATGGCCAGCCCCGACCTGCAGACCTTGCCGGTGAAGATGTGGACCACCCTGCGCCAGGACCTGAGCCCGGTGATCGCCGTGGCCTCGACCCTGCTGATCGGCCTGTCGCTGCTTGTCATGTTCATTGCCGCCGCCTTGCGCCGGCGCACCGAAGTCAACGCCTGAGCGTGCGGAGAAAACAACAATGAGTGCAGTCATCAAAGACAACGCGCACGGCAAGACCCTGGTCAGCCTGCGTGGCCTGAACAAGCACTACGGCGACTTCACCGCCGTGGACAACCTCGACCTGGAGATCCAGGACGGCGAGTTCCTGACCTTCCTCGGCTCCAGCGGCTCGGGCAAGTCCACCACGCTGTCGATGCTGGCCGGCTTCGAAACGCCAAGCAGCGGCGAGATCCTGGTCGAAGGCCAATCGCTGGTGAACGTGCCGCCGCACAAGCGCGACATCGGCATGGTGTTCCAGCGTTACTCGCTGTTCCCGCACCTGAACGTGCGTGACAACATCGGCTTCCCGCTGGCCATTCGCAAGCTCAGCGCCACCGAGACCACCAAGCGCGTCGATGCCATGCTCAAGCTGGTGCAGCTGGAGCAATTCGCCCACCGCAAGCCGTCGCAGATGTCCGGTGGCCAGCAGCAGCGTGTGGCGATTGCCCGGGCGCTGGTGTACGAGCCGCGCATCCTGCTGATGGACGAGCCGCTCGGCGCTCTGGACAAGAAACTGCGCGAAGACCTGCAGGACGAACTGCGCCAGCTGCACCGCAGGCTGGGCATCACCATCGTCTACGTGACCCATGACCAGGAAGAAGCCATGCGCCTGTCCCAGCGCATCGCCATCTTCAGCCATGGCAAGATCGTTGGCCTGGGTACCGGCTACGACCTTTACCAGAACCCGCCAAATGCTTTTGTTGCGTCGTTCCTGGGCAACTCGAACTTCCTGCGGATCAAGGCCAACAGCAATGGTGCAGGCAGCTTCGAAGGCCAGCCGGTGGCGATTCGTCTGACCCCAGGCCTCACCGCGCAACAGGATGCGCTGATCATGGTGCGGCCGGAAAAAGCACTGGCCCTGACTGCCGAGCAGGCCGCACGGGAGCCATTGCCTGCGGGCTGGAACGAGGTAACTGCGAAGGTGGGAGAGGTGCTGTTCCTGGGCGAGAGCCAGACTTGCCATGTGGTGACCGCCGGCGGTACCGAGCTGACGGTGAAGGCGCTTTCGGCCGCCGGGATGCCGATGCAGCCGGGCGATAACGTGAAAGTGCGCTGGGCGGTGGCGGATGCCTGCATCTACACCGAGTGGGCGGAAAGTGACCTGAGCAAGTCGGCCGGGGCGCATTGATCCCAGCGGGTTAATGGCTGTGCCGGCCCTTCGCGGGTAAATCGGGGCGCCGAACCGCCGCTCCCACAGGCATTGCATAAAATTTGAATGCAGTGGAGTACCTGTGGGAGCGGCGGTTCGGCGCCCCGATTTACCCGCGAAGAGGCCGGCACTGTCAGCCCGGGATCTGAAACCTCTCGGTGAAATACTGGCGGAAGAACGCCACCGCCACCCGCACCTTGGCCGACCCGGCCAGCGGCGCGGTATACACCGCCCAGATATCGGCACTCTGCCGATACCCTTCCAGCACCTGCACCAACCGGCCATCGGCCAGGCTGTCGTGCACATCCCACCATGACCGCAGCACGATCCCGCGCCCGTCCAGGCACCACTGGTGCACCACTTCACCGTGGTTGCTCGACAGCGCGCCGGTAACCCGCACACTTTCCTCGCCAGCAGGCCCTTCAAGGTGCCAGAGACCGAACGGATGGTCGCGCTCCTTGATCACCAGGCAGTCATGGCTGGCCAGATCGGCCAGGGTCTTCGGCGTGCCGCGCCGGGCCAGGTAATCCGGCGCCGCGCACAGCACCCGCCAGTTGCGCGCCAGGCGCTTGGCGATCAGGTTCGGGGCAATCTGGTCGCCGACGCGGATGTCCAGATCGACCCCCTCGGCCGCCAGGTCCACCAGGCGGTCATGCACGTCCAGGCGTATGTCCAGCCGTGGGTAGCGCGCCGCCAGCTCCGACAACGCCGGCGCCACCATCCGCCGGCCCAGGCCCAGGCTGCTGGCGATGCGCAACTGCCCGGCCGGCTCGCGCTGGCCGGCGTCCAGGTCATCGCCCATGCGCTGCAGGGCCTCGAAAATCTGCTGCGCCCACTGGTAGACCCGCTCGCCCTCCTCGCTCACCGTCACCCGCCGGGTGGTGCGGTGCAGCAGGCGCACCCCCAGGTCCGCCTCGAGCAGGCGGATGCGCTTGCTGACGAACGCCGCCGACATGCCGCGGGCGTCGGCCACCGCCGCAAAACTCGCGCGGCGGGCCACTTGAAGGAAGATCTCGAGGTCGTCGAGGCTCGGCAGATTATTCACGATACGTACACCAAGAATGCATGAACTGGCTGATTATCCATGAAGCAAACCCTTATAGCATGGCCCACATCAGATCCCCAGACACAAGGTGTGGCCATGACCAAGACCAAGACCAAGACTTTCAAGATCGCCGCCATCCCCGGTGACGGCATCGGCAATGAAGTGCTGCCCGAAGGCATCCGCGTGCTCGAAGCCACCGCCCGCAAGCACGGCCTGGACCTGCAGTTCGAGTTCTTCGAGTGGGCCAGCTGCGACTACTACCTGGCCCACGGCAAGATGATGCCAGACGACTGGTTCGACCAGCTCAAGGGCTTCGACGCCTTGTACTTCGGTGCCGTCGGCTGGCCCGACAAGGTACCTGACCATATTTCCCTGTGGGGTTCGCTGCTCAAGTTCCGCCGCGACTTCGACCAGTACGTGAACATCCGCCCGGTGCGCCTGTTCCCCGGCGTACCCTGCCCGCTGGTCGGCAAGCAGCCTGGCGATATCGACTTCGTGGTGGTGCGGGAGAACACCGAAGGCGAGTACTCGTCGCTGGGTGGGCGCATGTTCGAAGGGACCGCCAACGAATTCGTCCTGCAGGAATCGGTGTTCACCCGCCGTGGCGTCGACCGGATTCTCGAATACGCCTTCGAGCTCGCGCACAATCGCCCGCGTCAGCATGTGACCTCGGCCACCAAGTCCAACGGCATGGCCGTGAGCATGCCTTACTGGGACGAGCGCACCGCCGCCGTGGCCGCACACTACCCGCAGATCAGCTGGGACAAGCAGCACATCGACATCCTTTGCGCACGCTTCGTGCTGCAGCCGGAGCGCTTCGACGTGGTGGTGGCCTCCAACCTGTTCGGCGATATCCTCTCTGACCTCGGGCCAGCCTGCACCGGTACCATCGGCATCGCGCCGTCGGCCAACCTGAACCCCGAGCGCAAGTTCCCGTCGTTGTTCGAACCGGTGCATGGCTCGGCACCGGATATCTTTGGCAAGCACATCGCCAACCCGATCGGCATGATCTGGTCGGGCGCGCTGATGCTCGAGTTTCTCGGCAAGGAAACGGCTGACAGCCGTTACCAGGCAGCACACGATGACATCCTGCAGGCCATCGAGGCGGTCATTGCCAGCGGTGCGACCACGCCTGACATGGGCGGCAGCCGCTCGACCCAGGCAGTCGGCCAAGCCATCGTCGAGGCGCTGAACGCCGCCTGACAGTCACATTTCGGTCACGCCTGCGTCGTAATCTGCCGGGCAACTCTATGCCACAAGGTCGCCCGGCATGCTCCGCCTGCTGCTCCTGCTGCTTCCCCTGCTCCCGCTGACGGCCCTGGCCGAAGCTGGCCACCTGCGCGTGCAAGGCTCAAACACCATGGGCGCGGCGCTGTTGCCCGCCTTGGTGCAGGGGCATCTGTGGGCGCAACAGGCGACGGACATCCAGCAATCACCGGGGGCAGTGCCGAACGAGACCGTCATCACCGCACGCGATGCCCACGGGCAGGCGCTGCGCATCGACGTCGCGGCGCATGGTTCCAGCACCGGCTTTGCCGCGCTGAGCCAGGGCAATGCCGACCTGGCTGCGGCCTCACGCCCCATCAGCGACGCCGAGGTGCGCCAGCTCAATGCTCTGGGTGACCTGCGCTCGGCCAACGCCGAACAGGTCATCGGCCTGGACGGCGTGGCGGTGATCGTCCACCCCGATAACCCCCTGCCACAGTTGACGACCGAGCAATTGGCACAAATCTTCTCCGGGCAGATACGGCGCTGGGAGCAACTGGGCGTGGCCGGCGGTGCCATTCACCTGTATGCACGTGATGATCGCTCCGGGACCTATGAGACCTTCAAGGCACTGGTGCTGGAACCACAGCATGGCGAACTGGCCAGCCAGGCGCAGCGTTTCGAGTCCAGCGAAGCGCTGGCCGAGCGGGTCGGCGCCGACCGCCAGGCTATCGGTTTCAGCAGCCTGGCAGCCGTGCACGGGGCCAAGGTGCTGGCGGTGGCCGAGGGCGATGCACCGGCCATGTTGCCGGACCGTCAGCTGGTGGCCAGCGAAGACTACCCACTGTCACGCCGCTTGTACTTCTACCTGCCGGCCAATGCCAAACCCCAGGCCCGAGCGCTGGCGGACTTCGCCCAGAGCCCGGCCGGCCAGGCCATCGTCGCTGCACAGGGCTTTGTCTCGCAGCAAGTCAACGCGCAACCGGTACCGGCGCAGGCCGACATGCCACCGCGCTACCGCAGCCTGGCCCAGCAGGCGCAACGCTTGAGCGTCAACTTCCGTTTCCAGGAAGGCAGCGCCAGCCTCGACAACAAGGCCCTGCGCGATGTGCAGCGGGTCACCGAATACCTGCGCCAGGCCGGCAAGCTGCATAGCAAGGCGGTGCTGGTTGGCTTTGGCGACCCCAAGGAAACACCTGGCCGTGCAGCCCTGCTATCGCGCCTGCGCGCCCAGGCAGTACGCCGCGAACTGGCACGCGGTGGCGTCGAGGTGCTGGAGGTGACAGGCATGGGCGATGAATTGCCAGTCGCTGGCAATGACCTGGAGCAAGGCCGCTTGCGTAACCGGCGAGTGGAAGTCTGGGTCTACTGACGGGCAAAGAATTGTAACAGCTCACCATTCGGCATCACTGGCAAACGGGTCTAGGCTCAAGGTCATGTGATACCGGGCCCCTCTGACGGCTGCCAAGCCGTGATGTCGGATCACTGTTGCGATCTTCACATGGCAACGTCGACTATCAAGGAGGGGCTCATGACAGCTCTGCAGACATTCCTCACCACCCCGTTTCTTGGCACCAGCACCTGGTTGTGGCTGGTGTTCATGGCCATCGTCATCGGTTTGCTGGTACTCGACCTGGGCGTGCTGCACCGCCAGGAACGCGAGATCGAAATGCGCGAGAGCCTGTTGCTGTATTCAGGCTATTTCAGTGTCGGCGTACTGTTTGGCCTGTGGGTCTGGCATGAGCTTGGGGCGCAATCGGCGCTGGAGTTCTACAACGGCTTCCTGGTCGAACAGTCACTGTCGATGGACAACGTGTTCGTCATGGCGATGATCTTCGGCTTCTTCGCCATCCCCCGTCGCTATCAGCACCGTGTACTGTTCTGGGGGATTCTCGGGGTGGTGTTCCTGCGTGCGATCATGATTGGCGTGGGTGCGGCGCTGGTGCAGAACTTTGCCTGGGTGCTCTATGTCTTCGGCGCCTTCCTGCTGTTCACCGGGGTCAAGATGGCCCTGTCGAAGGAAGACAGCCACCCCGACCTGGCCAACAACCCGATCTTGAAGTTCGTGCGCCGGCACATGCGCGTGACCGACCAGATCCATGGCTCGCACTTCTTCGTGCGCCTGACGCCGCCCGGCGAAAGCAAGGCGTTGCGCTATGCCACACCCCTGTTCCTGGCCTTGGTACTGATCGAGCTGGCCGACCTGGTGTTTGCCGTCGACAGCGTGCCGGCGATCTTCGCCATCACCCAGGACCCGTTCATCGTCTACACCTCCAACATCTTCGCCATCCTCGGCTTGCGCTCGCTGTACTTTGCCTTGTCAGCGCTGATGCACCGGTTCGTCTACCTCAAGTATGCGTTGGCACTGGTGCTGATTTTCATTGGCTGCAAGATCTTCTACCACGGCATGGTGGGCAAGGTGCCGGCGTTGCTGTCGTTGGGGGTGACGTTCGGGTTGTTGCTCGGTGGGGTGGTGGTTTCGTTGATCAAGACGCGGGGGGAGAAGCAGGTACCGAGCGTCAGCGAACCTGTTGCGACCCGCAAAAAGGGAAAGGACCCACAACTGAAAGTGTAAGGTTTGCCTATACCGGCCTTTTCGCGGGCTTGCCCGCGAAAAGGCCGGTATAGGCTTGCATCACCTTCCGCCGCTCAGCATGTGCGACGGCACATACTTGCCAATCTCGTACTTGCCGATCGCCGCCCGGTGCACCTCATCCGGCCCATCCGCCAGGCGCAGGGTGCGTTGCATGGCATACATGTAGGCCAGCGGGAAATCGCCGCTCACCCCTGCCCCGCCGTGCATCTGGATCGCCCGGTCGATCACCTTCAACGCCACGTTCGGCGCCACGACCTTGATCTGCGCGATCTCGCTGCGTGCGACCTTGTTGCCGACGGTGTCCATCATGTACGCCGCCTTCAGCGTCAGCAGGCGCGCCATGTCGATCTCCATGCGCGAGTCGGCGATCTTGTCGACGTTGCCGCCCAGGCGCGCCAATGGCCGGCCAAAGGCCGTGCGCTCGACCGAGCGTTTGCACATCAATTCCAGCGCCCGCTCGGCCATGCCGATCGAGCGCATGCAATGGTGAATGCGGCCTGGGCCCAGGCGGCCCTGGGCGATCTCGAAGCCACGCCCCTCCCCAAGGAGTACGTTTTCATACGGTACCCGCACGTTCTCGAACAGCACTTCGGCATGGCCGTGCGGCGCATCGTCATAACCGAACACCGGCAATGGGCGGACGATCTTGACGCCCGGCGCATCGGTGGGCACCAGCACCATCGAGTGCTGCTGATGGCGCGGACCGTCGGGGTTCGACAGGCCCATGAAGATCATCACCTTGCAACGCGGGTCGCAGGCGCCGGACGTCCACCATTTGCGCCCATTGATCACCCACTGGTCACCGTCTCGCACGGCGGTGGCAGCCATGTTGGTCGCGTCCGAAGACGCCACGTCCGGTTCGGTCATGGCGAATGCCGAGCGGATTTCGCCACGCAGCAAAGGCTCCAGCCACTGACGTTTCTGCGCCTCGCTGCCGTAGCGCACCAGCACTTCCATGTTGCCGGTGTCCGGCGCCGAGCAGTTGAACGGCTCCGGGCCAAGCAACGAGCGGCCCATGATCTCGGCCAGCGGGGCGTACTCAAGATTGCTCAGGCCGGCGCCGTATTCCGATTCCGGCAAAAACAGGTTCCACAAACCCTCGGCGCGGGCCTTCGCCTTGAGCGCTTCCATGATCGCAGTGGGCTGCCAGCGGTCGCCCTCGGCAACCTGGCGCTCGAACACCGGTTCTGCGGGGTAGACGTAAGCATCCATGAAGGCGCTGACGCGCTCTCGCAGTGCCTGGACCTTGGGCGAATAGGCGAAATCCATCGGGGTTACCTTCACGGTTGGAAGTACATGGGCAGAGCCTAGAGCAGCCAGCCTCGATCTACCTAGTCTATTTTCCGCGTGTATAAACATTCATAACCGATATATGATCGGCCAATAATTCCAACAAAGAGCGGCGCCATGAACCTCAGCAAGGTCGACCTCAACCTGTTCATTGTCTTCGACGCGATCTACACCGAAGCCAACCTGACCCGCGCCGGGCAGATCGTCGGCATCACCCAGCCGGCAGTGTCCAATGCCTTGTCGCGACTGCGCGAAACCTTCAACGACCCGCTGTTCGTGCGCACCGCCCAGGGCATGGTGCCCACGCCCATGGCCCAGAACATCATCGGCCCGGTGCGCAATGCCCTGGCGCTGCTGCGTACCTCGGTGCAAGAAAGCCGCATCTTCAACCCGCAACAGGCCAACAAAACCTTCCGCATCAGCATGACCGACCTCACCGAGGCGGTAATCCTGCCGCCGCTATTCCAGCGCCTGCGCCGCCTGGCCCCGGCAGTGCTGATCGAAAGCTTGCTGTGCAAGCGCCGTGAAACCACCAAGGAACTGGCCGCCGGGCGCCTGGACTTCGCCGTCGATGCCCCACTGAACACCGACCCGCAGGTGCGCCACGTCAAACTGATGCAGGACCGCTACGTCTGCGCCCTGCGCCAGGGCCACCCGCTGGCTGATGCCAAGCTGACCCTGGACAACTACCTGGGCATGACCCACATTCATATTTCCAGCCGCCGCAACGGTCTGGGTTATGTCGACCTGGCATTGGGCAAGATGGGTGTGCAACGCAAGGTCGCGCTGCGTTCTCAGCATTACCTGATGGCGTCGCAGGTATTGCAGCAGACGGACATGGCCATGACCGTGCCCGAGCGCTTCGCCCGCCGCCACCAGCTGCGCTTCCAGCCGCTGCCGGTCGAAGTGCCACCGCTGGAAACTCACCTGTACTGGCACGAAAGCACCGACCAGGACCCGGCTAACCGCTGGATGCGCGAGCAGATCATCGAATTGTGCGAGCGTGTGGTGGCCGAAGAAGAGCGTGCGCTGGCGCCTGCCTGACCCCACTCAAGACCTGTGGGCTCGTTACGAACCCACAGAGTAAAAACCTATTCCATGGCGATCTATAAATAGAGAAAAATATTCTCCATAAGACGGTTAGATCCAGCATAAAAGGCAAATTCATTCCCACTCCAGCGCGTAGGCTTGATGCAACGATTGCCGATACCACGGCAGCACTGCACGGACTCGCTCTATGCCTAGCGCCCCGCTCTATTTCGACTACGCCGCCACCACTCCGGTCGATGACCGGGTCATCGAAACCATGCTCACTTGCCTCGGGCGCCAGGTTAACTTCGGCAACCCTGCTTCCAGTGGCCACGCCTACGGCCAGGCCGCCCGCGAAGTGGTCGAGCAAGCCCGCCGACAAGTGGCCGAGCGGGTCGGTGCCCGCGCCGAAGACATCATCTGGACATCGGGCGCCACCGAGTCCAACAACCTGGCACTCAAGGGCATCGCCCAGGGCATGATTCAGGGCAAGGCCCAGCCGGGCCACCTGATCACCAGCCAGCTGGAGCACAAGGCCGTGCTCGACACGGTCAACGAACTGGAGCGCCAGGGCTGGGCCATCACGCGTCTGGCGCCGGACGCCAGCGGCCTGATCCAGCCCTACGCCGTGCAGGCGGCCTTGCGTGCCGACACTCGCCTGGTGTCGCTGATGGCCGTCAACAACGAACTGGGTACCATCACCGATTTCGCTGCCATTGGCGAGCGAGTGCGCGCCCATGGCGCCCTGCTGCATGTGGACGCGGCCCAGGCGGTCGGCAAGCTGGCCATCGACCTGCAGGCGATGGCGGTGGACCTGATGTCGTTCTCGGCGCACAAGGTGTATGGGCCAAAAGGCATCGGCGCGCTGTACGTCGGCCACCGCGCCCGTGAGTTGATGCGTGCACAGATCCACGGCGGCGGGCATGAGCAAGGGCTGCGTTCGGGTACCCTGCCGACGCATCAGATTGTTGGGATGGGCAGCGCCTTCGCCTTGGCCGGTGAGCCGGGTGACAGCGAGCACCAGCGTATCGAGCAATTGGCCACACGCTTGCGTGAGGGGCTGCTGTCATTGCCAGGCGTCAGCCTCAATGGCTGCGCCTTGCAGCGGATTCCTCACACCTTGAACCTGTGCATCGAAGCCAACGGCTTCAACAGCATGACCTTGGCCAGTGAATTGGCGCTGTCGACCACGTCGGCATGCAATTCGGCGAGCAATGCGGCTTCGCATGTGCTGTTGGCGCTGGGGCTTGATGAGGCGCGGGCACGCAAAAGTGTGCGGGTGAGTATTGGGCGGTTTACCAGCCAGGCTGAGGTGGACACGGCGATCGGGGTGTTCAAGCGGGCGTTGACTGCGGCTTCGGCGGCATTGTGGTAGGGGCTGGGCGCATGCCTCAAGCTTTTCGGGGCCTGTGAGACCGAGCGCCGCCCACGCGGCGCATCGCGGATAAAACCCGCGCCTACATTCGTTGCAACGTGGCCATGGTTGTCAGCCGGTTTGCAAGGCTCGCCTTGGCGGGCAACCATGGCGTATCAGGCATGTTGCACATAGATGCAGGAGCGGATTTTATCCGCGATGCGCCGCGTGGGCGGCGCTCGATCTCACAGGCGCTGCAAGGTACACGGCGAACACCCCAACGCCCACCGCAGCCTCAGAGGAAGGTAAACACCGTCGAAGCCGGCAGCCGCGACTTGCTCAGCCCGGCATTGAAATCGGCCTCGCTGCGATAGCCCAGGCTCATTACCACCACACTGGTAAAGCCCTGCTCACGCAGGCCCAGTTCGGCATCCAGTACCTTGCTGTCGAAGCCTTCGATCGGCGTGGCATCCAGACCATGGGCCGCGGCGCCCAGCAGTGCGGTGCCCAAAGCCAGATAGGTCTGTTTCTCCATCCAGTGCTGCAGGTCTTTCTGATCGAAGCGATGCAAGTCGACATAGCCGCGACGGCTCTGGTTCTGCCCTGCCCGCGCCTGCTCATCGCGGAAGCGGCCATCGGCCTGTTCCTGGTCGAGCACCGCATTCAGGTGCGCCTCGGTCATCTCGGTGCGGGTGCAGAAGACGATCACGTGGGAGGCGTCGAGGATTTTTGGCGAGTTGTAGGCAAAACGGCCGTCGGTGGCCTTGGCCAGGCGGGCTTTGCCTTCGGCGCTGTCGGCGACGATGAAGTGCCAAGGCTGTGAGTTGACCGAGGACGGGCTGTGGCGCAGCTGCTCAAGCAATGCATCGACCGTGGCCTGAGGGATCTTGCGAGCGGCATCGTAGGCCTTGGTGGTGTAACGGCGCTTGGCCAGGGAGACGGTATCCATGCTGCAACTCCAGTGAACGAAACGGGATTTGTTGCGCATCTTATCTTTCCTGCTGATAAGAAAAACCGGCAGAATGCAGCAACACTTTCACCTCTGGAGTGAAAATGCTTCGTTTTACCGACCTGGAACTGTTCGTGCGCAGCAGTGCACTGGGCAGCTTCACCGCCGCCGCGCATGAAGCCGACCTGCTGCCCGGGCAAGTGGCCGCCGCGATCAAGCGCCTGGAGCGCGACCTCGACGTGCGCCTGTTCGCCCGCACCACCCGCAGCCTGCGCCTGACTGCGGAAGGCGAGCTGTACCTGCCCACCGCCCAGCGCGTGCTGGACACCCTGCGCCAGGGCCACGAACAGCTTCACGGCCACCACAGCACCCTGCGTGGGGTATTGCAGGTCTCGGCGCCTTCCGACATTGGCCGCAACCTGTTGCTGCCCTGGCTCAGCGCCTTTCGCCGCGAGCACCCGGCACTGAGCCTGCGCTTTTTCCTTTCGGACCAGATTGCCGACTTCAGCCGCGACCCGGTGGACATCGCCATCCGCTACGGCCTCAACCAGGACGCCAACTACATCGCCCTGCCGCTGGCGCCCTGGAACCGCCGGGTAGTGGTGGCATCCCCCGGCTACCTGGCCCGCCACGGCCGCCCCCGCACGCCCGAAGAACTGCAGCAGCATGATTGCCTGCTGTACCTGCAGCACAACCGCGTGTACGACAAATGGCAGCTTGGCAACCGCACCGTGCAGGTACGCGGGCCACTGGTCAGCGACGATGCCGACGTGGTCCGGCGCTGGGCGCTGGAGGGCGAAGGTATCGTCTACAAATCGTGGCTGGATGTCAGCGCCAACATCGCCGCCGGCGAGCTGGAGATCCTGCTGCCCGACCATCAGGGCGAAGCCACGCCTGTGACGCTGGTGTGTCCGCACCGCAAGCAGCTGTCGCCCGCAGTGACGCAGTTGCACCTGTGGCTACGCGAGCGCTTTGCCGCGTTGCAGCCTGCACAATTGTTCTAAACCGCTGGGTGCATCTGGGGTAAGGTGAACTGCCCTACCCACCAGCCGTGCAGCACCATGAGCAACTGGATCGACCTCAAGCAAGACGCCGACACCGGCATCGAGTCGGTCCGCGCGCATTTTGTCGGCCACGCCTATGACCCCCACTGGCATGACAGCTTCCTGGTCGGTTTCACCGAGCAGGGCGTGCAGCAATTCGATTGCCGAAGGGTGCGCCACAACAGCACGCCAGGGCACGTGTTCCTGCTTGAGCCTGGCGATATCCACAATGGCCAGGCGCCCACCGCAGAAGGCTTTACCTACTCGACGTTGTACCTGCAGCCACACTGGCTGGAGGCCGAGTTGCGCACGTTGTTCGAACAGGCACCGAGCGATAGCCTGCCCAGCATTGCCGAGCCGTTGTGCCATGACGCACGCCTGGCCGGTGCTGTCGCCCGGGCATTCCAGGCCGTGCATGGCCCGGAGCTGCGCATCGTGCGGCAAACCGCCACCGATGACCTGCTCAGTTGCCTGACCCGCCACCTGCACTGGCGCAAGCGCCTGAACCCCGACCCGCGCCTGCCGCTGACTGCGCAACGGGCACGCGACTACCTGCATGCCCACCTCGACCAGGACATCGGCCTGGAGCAACTGGCACAGGCTTGCGGGGTCGACCGCTTCCGCCTGACCCGGGCCTTCAAGGCCGCCTTTGGCCTGGCACCCCATGCCTACCTGATCCAGCTGCGCCTGGCCCGCGCCCGGCGCCTGCTCGCTCAGGGCCAGACACCCGCAGAAGTGGCCATGATCCTGGGCTTTGCCGATCAGAGCCATTTGGGGCGCTGGTTCCGGCGCGCTTACCAGCTGACCCCGGCCGACTACCGTCGCCGCTGCTCAAACCTTCCAGACTGACCCGAGGTCAGCTGCGAGCATCGGGCTCTGATCAATCGGAGCCATTTACCATGTCGCAATCGTTGTTGCCCTTCATCCTCTTCGCCCTGGTGGCCAGCATCAGCCCGGGGCCGACCAATCTGCTGATGCTTGCCCACGGCGCCCGTGAAGGCATGCGCGCCAGCCTGGTACCGATACTCGCGGCCTGCGGGGCGGCCGCGGCGGTGGTGCTGCTGGTGGGGTTGGGCCTGGGCGAATTACTGATTCGCCACCCACTGGCTCAGCAAGCGATGAGCTGGGCTGGCGTGATCTGGCTGAGCTGGCTGGCCTTGCGCATGCTGCGCAGCGCAGGTGAACCGCTGGATACGTCGGCGGGCAAAACGTTCGGGCCCTTGAGCGCGGCATCGCTGCAGGTGGTGAACCCGAAGGTGTGGATGATGGCCGTGGCAGTGATCGGGGTATTTGCGGCGCCGTCATTGCCGGTGTGGCAATTGGCATTGGTGTTCCTGCTGATTGCGCTGCCGTGCATGGCGGCGTGGGCGGTGCTGGGTGTGGGCAGTGCGCGCTGGCTGCAGGCGCCGGGGCGGTTGCTGTGGTTCAACCGGGGGTTGGCCGGGTTGCTGCTGGTATCGGCCTGGGCTGCGGTGTTGAGCTGATTACTGAGGTTTCCTTTGATGGCCTCTTCGCGGGTGAACCCGCTCCCACAGGCAACGCATTGATTTTGAAGACTATGCAGTACCTGTGGGAGCGGGTTTACCCGCGAAGAGGCCGTCGCAGGTAATCAGTGGCTCAACGCCTCGCGGAACCGCCGGGTACTGGCCACCGCCAACAGCAAACCGGCCACCGCCACGCTACCACCGACCATGCCGATGTCGGCCACGCCCATCTGGCTGCTGACGATACTGCCCAGCAACGCCCCGCCACCGATGCCGATGTTGTAGATACCGGAGAACAGCGCCATGGCCACATCGGTGGCATCGGACGCCAGCTTGAGTGTCTTGGACTGCAGCGACAGGCTGAAACTGAGAATCGCCACGCCCCAGAACATGCTCAACACCGCAAACACATAGAAATTGCCGGACAGCGGCAGCAGCAACAGCAAGCAAGCCGCCAGCACGCCGATCGAGCCCACCAGGAAGCCATGCGGGAAGCGATCGCTGTAACGGCTGAACAGCACCGAGCCGACCACACCAGCGCCACCGAACAACAACAGCAACACCGTGGTGCGCTCGCCACCGATCTGCGCCACGTGCAGGGCAAAGGGCTCGATGTAGCTGTAGGCGGTGAATTGCGCGGTGATCACCAAGGTCACCAGCAGGTAGGTAATCACCAGCGCCGGGCGTTTGAACAGGACTGGCAAGCTACGCAGCGAGCCGGAGTTCTGGCTAGGCAGCAACGGCAGCGACTTCATCAGGCACAGCATGGTTACCAGCGCTACACCGGCAATGCTGAGGAAGGTGATGCGCCAGCCCAGCGCTTCGCCCACCACGCGCCCCAGTGGAATGCCCAGCACCATCGCCAGGGTCGTGCCCGTCGCCAGCAAGCCCAGCGCCTTGGCCTGTTGGCCCGGCGGCGCCACACGCACGGCCAGCGACGCGGTGATGGCCCAGAACACTGCATGGGCCAGGGCGATGCCGATGCGGCTGACCAGCAGCATGGCAAAGCTCTGCGACAACCACGACAGCAGGTGGCTGAGGATGAACACCAGGAACACGAACAGCAGCAGGCGCCGGCGCTCGACGTTGCGGGTGACCAGCATCATCGGTAAAGAAGCCAGCGCCACTACCCAGGCATAGATGGTCAGCATCAGGCCGACCTGCGCGGTGGTCATGTCGAAGCTGCTGCCGATGTCACTGAGCAGCGCCACCGGGACAAACTCGGTGGTGTTGAAGATGAACGCCGCCAGGGCCAGGGCGATCACGCTCAGCCAACTGCCGCCACCCGCGGTCGGGGGCAGGTTGGTGGGGATAGGTCCGTTCATGGGTAGGAATCTGTTCTCCGCAGGCATGGCGAAAGGACGCGCGTCAGGGGCCAAGTATCGGCCGCGCTGAGGCACGGGTTTGTTATTGGATGGATGGCCTGCATGGTACGCGTCACGCCGGGGCCTCACAACCATGGCGGCATTGCGAGTACCATGCGCGCTCTATGTGAATGGCAAAGCGGAACAAGGAGCACGGTCCGCCCATGGACAAGCAGTCCCCCGAACAATGCCTCAGCAGCGTGCTGCTGCTGGACGACGGCAGCCTGCTGGCGCGCTTCGGCATGCCCGGCGAAAAAGGCCAGGTGCTGCGTATCGACCGTCACGGGGTGGTTCCCGTCATCGGCCTCACGCACTTCGGCCGCTGCCCGCAGCGCCGTTACTTTGCCTTGGCCAACGCCGAGGGCGTGCGCATCACCGATGGCTGGGACGGCCCGCAGGTGACCCGGCTGGCCTGGCCGACCGGGCTGGAAAACCTGCCCAGGGGTTACCCGTTCGAACCTTTCGACCTGCCGCCGACGCCGACCACGCTGGTACCGTTCCCTGATGGGCAACGGGTGTTGCTGGTCAGCGCCGAGGGCATCTTCCTGCTCGCCAGCGAGGGCACCACACGCCTGTTGCCGCGTCAGGTGCAAATTGTCGAGGCACTGGCAACGGGCATGGACCCGGACGACATCGACTTGGGGCTGTCGATGGCGCAAGGCGCCGTCTCGCCCGATGGCCGGCTGATCATGGTTGGCGAGCAAAACAGCCCTCACCTGGTGCTGAACGAACAACTTGAGGTGATCGGCGAGATCGCCACGGGCAGCGAACAGCCACTGATGGTCGATGGCTGCCAGCTCCATGACAGCTGCATGCTGGGCAAGGCCTACGCGTGCTTGCGGGCGCATGCCGAGGCTGACGAAGTACGGCAGGCGCTGTTATGGAAGGACTGGCAAAGCGCACTGGCGTGCTAGGGCCTGTACCGGCGCGAGAGCCGGTACAGGCAGGGCTCAGCCCTGCAGGGTCGCCATGTCGATTACGAAGCGGTACTTCACATCGCCGGCGATCATGCGCTCATAGGCTTGGTTGATGTTGCGGATGTCGAGCATCTCGATATCGCAACGGATGTCATGCGCGGCACAGAAATCCAGCACTTCCTGGGTTTCGGCGATACCGCCAATCAACGAGCCGGCCAGCACCCGACGCTTGAGCACCAGGTTGGCCGCATGCACGGCTGGGTCGATCGGCTCGATCAGGCCGACCAGGATGTGCACGCCATCGAACTTCAGGGTTTCCAGATACGGGTTGAGGTCGTGCTGCACCGGGATGGTATCGAGCAGGAAGTCGAAACGGCCAGCGGCGGCTTGCATCTGCTCGGCATCGGTGGACACGATCACGTGGTCGGCGCCCTGGCGGCGGGCTTCTTCGGCCTTGGCCGGGGAGCGGGTGAACAGGGTCACTTCGGCGCCCAGCGCCTTGGCCAGCTTGATGCCCATGTGGCCCAGGCCACCCATGCCGAGGATGCCGACCTTGTGGCCTGGGCCGACGCCGTGGTGCTTGAGCGGCGAGTAGGTGGTGATGCCTGCGCAGAGGATCGGTGCCGCGCTGGGCAGGTCCATGCCGGCCGGGATGCGTACAACGAAGTGCTCGCTGACGACGATGCTGCTGGAATAACCGCCCATGGTGTTGCTGCCGTCGACCCGGTCCGGGGTGGCGTAGGTCATGGTCGGGCCTTCCAGGCAGTATTGCTCCAGGTCTTTGGCGCAGGCTTCGCAATGGCGGCAGGAGTCGACCATGCAGCCGACACCGACCAGGTCGCCAACCTTGTGCGAAGTGACCTTGTCACCCACCGCAGTAACGCGGCCGATGATCTCGTGGCCAGGCATCAGCGGGTACACGGCGATACCCCACTCGTTGCGCGCCTGGTGGATGTCGGAGTGGCACACACCGCAATAGAGGATCTCGATGGCGACATCGTCCGCGCGCGGTGCACGGCGCTGGAACGTCATGGGGGCCAAGGGGCTGGTCGGGGTCTGGGCGGCGTAGCCGATGGCGGTATACATGCAGGACCTCACAGGGAAGTGAAACGATTCAGGCCGAGCATTCTGCGCGCCGGCGCCCTCCCCGCCCACGGCTGATTCTCCGGCATCCATGCCTGATCCTCCGAACCTGCCAATGGCCATCTGGCGCTGGCCAGCCAATCTGCGATGATGAGACTGTCTGATTCTCTGCCCTGGTTCATCATGCAACTGACCCGCCACGTCGACGCCAACGCCCCCCTGTGTTCGCTGATCCGCAGCCTGGCCACCGGCCCGGGCTTCGTGCCCACGCACCTGCCCCAGGTGCAAGTACTGAGCTGGGACCATTACGTGGCCAGCAGCCCGCAGATCTACGAGCCGAGCCTGATGATCCTGGCCCAAGGCAGCAAACTGGCGCGCCTTGGGCCACGCACCCTGGAGTACGGTGCCGGGCACTACCTGGTGCAGGCGCTGTCGGTGCCGTTCATGTGCGAGACCTTTGCCACCCCCGACGAGCCGCTGCTGGGCGTGGCGGTGGACATCGACCGCGGTGTGCTGGGCGAGCTGGTGCAGAGCATGGACCTGGCACCGGACCCGGCGGTACAGGCGCAGACGCCACAGTCGATGACCTCGGCGGCGCTCGATGCGCCAATGCGTGATTGCGTGGAACGCCTGCTGCAGTGCCTGCAGGACCCGCTGGACGCCAAGGTGCTGGGCCCGGCGCGCATTCGCGAAGTGCTGTATACCGCACTGCGCGGCCCGCAGGCGGGGGTGCTGCGGGCGCTGGTCGAGCAGCAAGGGCATTTCGCCCGCATCGGTGCGGCCCTCATGCACTTGCGCGCGCATTACACCGAGCCGCTGAGTGTCGAGGCACTGGCCGCCTGCGCCAACATGAGCGTGTCGACCTTCCACGAGCACTTCAAACGCTGCACCGACATGGCGCCGATGCAGTACCTCAAGCGCCTGCGCCTGCTCAAGGCGCAGCAGATGCTGATCGGCGAAGGGCTGGGTGTGGCGCAGGCGGCGCACCGGGTGGGGTATCAGAGCACCTCGCAATTCAGCCGCGAGTACAAGCGTCAGTTTGCCCGCAGCCCTGGGGATGAACTGCCCTACCAAAGCCTGCCTGTTTGACACAGGATTTTCATCGCCCCGCAGATCAATAGGTGGGGGATGGCCATACAGATCTGCCCCGAAAAACCAAGGACGCGACGCAGTCCCAAGGGCTGATCTGCATGACCGTCTGTGGCTCAGGCCGCCGTAGCCTGCTGCTGTACCCGCACACTCAGCATGCCCGACAGCGAAACTAGCCACAGCACCAGGAACACACCGGCGATAGCGAGATTCGACGTTAGCGGCAAGGTGCTGACGATGCCTGAGGCCAGCGAGCCGATTATCAACATCAAGCAACCTTGCAAGCTAGCCGCAACACCTGCTCGATCAGGGAACAGGGACATGGAACGGGCCATGGCATTGGAGAAGATGAAACCCTGACCGAACGCGACCAACATGATGCCACTCAGGATACTCGCCAGGCTCAGACCACTCGGCATGGCAGCGATCACTGCTACCCCTAGCAAGAACAGCGACATTCCCGTCCACATCAAGACCTGCGGATTGACGCGCCGGATCAACGCCCGGTTCAGCAAAGTACCGACCAGGTAGCAGCTACCCACGGCGAGCGCCGTCGTACCGAAATATTGTGCGCTATGCCCCAACCGCTCCTGGACAACATACGGCCCGAACACATTCCACAACAGGAACGCCGAGAAACTGGAGCCAAGCACGGTCACCGAGGAAAGAAAACGGCTGTCAGCCAAGATGCAGCGGTAGCCAGCAATGGTCTGCAAGGGGCTACGCCGCCCGGTGCGTGGCAACGACTCCTTGAGCCCGGCCAGCACAAAGGCCAGCACGATCACTGCGTACACTGCATACAGGACGAAGTTGTAACGCCAGCCCAGATGCACTTCGATCATGCCGCCCACATAGGGTGCGATGACGGGCCCCAGGCCGAAAGCCAGGCTGAGGTAAATGATTGCCACATAGAAACGTGGCCCTTTGACGATGTCCACCAGCAAGGCACGTGCAACCACTTGGCAAGCGCCGATAGCGAAACCTTGCAGTGCCCGGGCCAGCAGCAGCATTTCTATGGAAGTGGCAACCGTGGCAAGCACGCTGCCGGCAAGAAACACCAGTAGCCCCAAATGCACCGCAGGCCTGCGCCCACGGGCATCGGCCATGACGCCGAAGAACAGCTGGCCGATCGCATAGAACAATAGCGTAATGGTAATGGTGTTCTGCATCAGGGCAGGGCTGGCCGACAACTCCCGGCCGATGGAGGGAATGCTGGGCGCATACAGGTCGATGGCGATACCGCCCACGCTGTTGATCAGGGGCGCCAGAAAGACGATGAAATTCTCGTAACGCTTGGTCACGGTCATGTTTACCTCCAGCGCGCCGGGCAAGGTGATGCCCAGCGCGTGTCATGGTCAGGCTGATGCCTGGCGGGTGAAATGTGACTGGGCGAGGCCACGTTCAGGTGCAGGTGCGCGGGTCCAGATGCTGGGGGGTGACAAACGGGACACCACAACCCGTGGCTGTTGCTCGTAATAGGTCCCCCAGTTGATGGCAGGCTCTTTGACTCGCCCTTTGTCCGCACTTCCCAGGTCGTCGAGGTTGTCGACAATTGGCGACAGCAGCTGGCGCACCTGTTCGGTCGCGGTCAGTACAACCAGGCCAAAGTTGCGCAGTGCCAGCATGCTGATCACATTGTTGAGCAGGTACTTGCCTGCCCCGCTGCCGCTTCGGAATGACGCAAAGGCACCGACTTCGGCGATGCGCCCGCGGTCCACGCCATAACGTTCATCCAGGCCTTCATCCAGGTAGTATTCGCTGAACAGCTTGCCGGAATCGCCATAGCTGATACCGGCGCAGGCATAGCCCGGGGCTCCGCCATTGACATCTGTCAGGCAGACGAACAGATCGGGCTGCGGCTCTGGCGTGGCGTCATAGTGCTTCAGGTAATGCGCACGCACCGCCTCTTGCAGGCACCGGTAGCCGGGCCGCCCCTTATAGAAATTACGCACGATGTACATGGGGGTCCCTCCTCCTCAGGCGTACATCTGATCAATGAAGCGCGCTTCGATTTCCGCACGTCGCGGGCGCCCGGTAACGGTGTAGAACTGCTCGCGGAACAGGGCGATATCTTCGATGACGCGAATCTGCCGAACCCTGGCAAAATCGGCGAGGCGATGCTCCAGACGTTGCATCTCGTCACGCACGCACTCAGTGCCAGCGGTGCTGAGCACGATGGCGCAGGGCTCGTCCTTGCCCTCTCCCATGACGATCATGTCGTCCACCAGGGGGCTTTCCTTGTAAACGTTCTCCACCCACTCGGGCGAAATGTTGCGCGCCGTGGAGAGGATGATCACGTGCTTCTTGCGCCCGGTGATATAGAGGAAACCGTCGCGGAACTCGGCGATATCACCGGTATGCAAATAGCCGTCGGACAGATCGCAAGCAGTATCGTCAGCGTTGTAATACCCCGCGCACAGGGTTGGCGTGCGGACCAGCAGCTCGCCATCAACCAGCTTGGGCTCGATGCCGTCGAGGAGCTTGCCGGCAGAGCCGATTCGCCGCTCGGCGGGTGAGTTCAGCGAAATGATCGACGAGTTCTCGCTCAGGCCATAGGCCTCGAACACCTGCACACCACGGGCTTCCAGTGCCTCCAGGACGATGACCGGGATCTTCGCGCCGCCAGTGATGATATGCGGGCGCTGCGAACCGAACAGTTGCTGCACCGAGCAGTGCTCAAGCAGCATGTTGGCCTCCTCCAGCAACTTGGGCGGCAGGTACAGGAAGTTCGGCTGGTTGGGGGCAATGAGTTCCAGGTATTGCGCAGCGTTGCCACTTGCCGCGCCATACTCGGGCACGCCCTCGGGCATCAAGGAAAGGGTGCCCCCCGACAGAATCGGGATGAACACGCCGAGCACCTGTTCGATCAACAAACTCATGGGCACGATGGAGAAGTAGTGCAACGGTTGCTGTGGCAAGCGCTTCATCACGTTGTCCACCAACAGGCCGACCGCTTCGTCGCGAATCATCACCCCCTTGGGTTTGGAGGTGGTACCTGAGGTATGAATGATCGATACGATGCCGTCCGGCATCAATTCGTCTTCGTTGCGCCACTCATCGCCGATAGCCTGGGCCATCAGTTGGCCTGGAATGAAGCAGGGCTTGTCCGGCAGAATGCCGTGCAGGCGGCCAGCGGTTTTCTCATCGCTGACCAGTACCGCTGCAGCCTTGCCCAGCAGGCTGCCGATCTGATCATCGGAAAACTCGATTGGCACGGGCAACAGTACGGCACCGATTTTTTGAATCGCCAATAACGTGTAGACCCATTCGTAACAAGAGCGCATGGCAATACCGAACACCTTGCGTTCGCAGCGGCCCACACGGCCTTCAAGGGCATTCGCCAGGCGCACCACATCACGCCGCAGTTCGTGCAAGGTATAGTCTCGCCCTCCCATTTCACGGATGACGACGCGGTCGGGCGTTCCTGCCAGGTAATCCTGCATTTTCTTGCTGATCATTGGCCGGTACCTCCAACGCGATAGCTCTGGGCGCCGAAAATGCGACGCGAAGTATCATCCAGCCGGCGGCGGCCGTGCATGACACGCGTGTTATCGATGACGATGATGTCGCCCTTCTGCCAGAAATGGCTGTAGGTATTGCGCTCCGTCACCTCCTTGATTTCATCCCATATATCAAGCGAGATATCCTCCCCATCCGCCCACGTTATACGTGGCGGTTCGTAATTGACACTGGGGCCAAGCATCGAATTGCAGAACGCTTTGCGGCCGCTGAAGCAACTTGTTTCCACGGCTGAAATAATCAGTTCCGAGGCGATGAGATTTTGGTCGATGCGACGATAAGTTTGCCCGGCTACCTGCTCATTGACTTGCTGCAGATGCTCGTCCGTTATCGCCTCCAACGGCAATTGCAGTTCAATGCTGAGGAAGCGTTTCACGTTTTGCCACGGAATACGCCGGCTGTATCGAATCTCGCGCTGCTCAAATAACTTTCGGGTTTTCGCCGACAAGTCGAACAGCACGCGTTGGCCATCGCAGAGCGTTGTTTGCGATCCGACAGAAGCCGCTTCCAGGCAATAGAACCACTGCAAGTCAGGATTGAACGGCAGGTTGCCGTTTTCGCGGTGCAGGCCCATTTCGTGCACGCCCGCTTCGATTTCTGCAGTATTCGACGTGGCCGCCTTGCGTGCAGGGTCAAAGGTGACGCGTGATGAATGTGCACTGACGAATTCATTGAAGTCAGTAAGACTATCTGCAAAATCACGGTAAATGACCGCACCGCTATGGGCCAGGTCTTCGTACAGTGCTGCACCGCTGATCGCATCGCAAACGCGGCTGTCACGATCGACAGCGATTACACATTCGAAGCCGTAGCAAGGCGTCGGCTGCCGAAAATAAGGGGGTACCAGGGGTTGAACGTGCGCCAGCATTACTCATTCCTCCGTGAAGTGTGGATTCAGGTAGAAACGTCCGCTACCCGATGACCACACAGTAAGTGAAATGAGTACGTGGCTGGTTTTAAGAAATCTAAATGCGTTGTAAAAAATTAAAAATCCGTTTCATCCATCCGTCAGCAACGCCTCGGCGACTTGCTCAATCAACGTGCGCAAGCTGGAAAGATCTTTGCTGTCGCTGCGATCGCGCGCCCAGATCATGTCCAAGGTGAAACTGGGAAACCCGAGCGGCGGTTGGCAGACTTTCACTTGCGCGGGGATCCGCAACAGCGGTAACAACCGCGCAGGCAACGCAACGGTGGCAGGCACCGCGGCGACGATGTTCACGCAGGCCTGGTAGCCGTTGGCGCGCACCAGCACATTGCGCGAGCGCCCCACTTTGTCTAGCCAGCTGTCGACCATGTTCTTTTCCGAGATCCATGGCGTGGGGAATACATGGGGCGAGGCACAAAACTCATCCAGGCTCATTGCACCGTCGTTCGCCAGCGCGTCCAGGCTGGTCAGGCATACGAAATCATCGTTGATCACCGCCTGCCATTGCAGCTCGGGGTGCATCTGGTGATAGCCGGGTCCAAAACCGATGGCGATATCAATTTCACCCGAAATCAGCCGGTCCACCGGGAGGTCACGGCTCAGGCGATCCAAATGCAGCGACGTGTTGCCATGGGTGCGAGACAGCACCGCCAGGGCCTGGGGCAGGAATGACAGTTCAAAATATTCCGGGGCACAAAGCCTCCAGATTTTACGCACGGCTTGCAGCGACACCGTGCTGTCGTCTTCTGCGCAGCGGTTTACGGATTCGACCACCACCCGCAGATAGGGCGCGATCTTCTCAGCCTTGGTGGTCGGCTGAAGCACGCCCTGGGAAGAAGAAAACAACGTGTCGTCAAAGCACCCGCGCAGTCGCTTGAGGCAATAACTGACCGTGGGCTGGCTGACACTCATCAGCTCGGCAGTGCGCTTGGCGCTGCGCAGCTCCAGCAAGTTGAGAAACACCACGATGTCCTGCAGGTCCAACTGCTTGAGGTAGTTGCTGTGAAGCATGGAAATTCCTCCTGAATATTCCAGTTCAGGGTGCCGGTGCCCCCTCGCCGGGCAGATGCGCGAGTAACTGCTTCAGCAGTTGTGCAAAAACTGCTCGCTGCTGTGCATCCAATGGGGCCAACACCAACTCTTGAATCTCGGTATGTGTAAGGACGGCCCTCTCGATCAATGCCCTCCCCCCGGCGGTCAGTGCAACCTGGTAACTGCGCTTGTCGTGGCTGTCGGCAACACGCTCGACCATCCCGGCGCTTTCCAGCCGAGCCAGCCGGTTGGTCATGGCCCCCGACGTGATGAGCAACGAACGATACAGTTCAGTTGGCGTCAAGCGGTACGGCGCCCCTGATCGACGCAGCGTTGCCAGCACATCGAACTCACCTTCCTTGAATCCGTACTGTGCCAGCGCTTCGGCACGCATGCGTTCCAGGTGTTTCTGAATGCGCACCATACGCCCGAATACCTCCATGGAGGTGACATCCACTGAGGGCATGGCCTGAGCCCATTGTGCCACCACGAAATCCACATGGTCATTCATCGCTTCCCTCGATCGTGCAAATTATCAACGTTAACCCGTACACATTCCTGAACCTTGACGCCTTTAAACTATCTTAACGTTAAGCTATCTTGACGGGCATGTGGCTGAAGGATCAGGAGATACACATGGCATTTTTCACACACGGACAGCATCGACATTACTATTACGACGCAGGCGCCGGCAGCCCGGTTTTGCTATTGCATGGCCTCGGCAACAGCGGGCGGGCCTGGATACCTCAAGTTGGCGCGCTGCTTGGCCTCGGCCATCGCGTCATCGTATCCGACCTACTGGGCCACGGCGCGTCCAGTGAAGCGCCCGAAGGTATCACAGCCCATACCCAGGCACTGGAAATGCTGGCACTGCTCGATCACTTGGGGCTCGACAGCACGCACTTGATCGGCCTGTCACTGGGCGGGATGGTGGCACTCGAAATGGCCTGCCATGCTCCGCAAGCGGTGCAGAAGCTGGTCGTCGCCGGTACGTTCGTCAACATGAACACTGCACATCGGCAGGGCATGCTCGATGACTGGGCCGCAGGCCTGCAACAGACGGATGGATGCCTGAAGCGATTCAAGTCAACCTGGCCGGCGTTGGTCGGTGCTGATTTCGCAGACTCTGCCCGCGGCCAGCGGCTCTACCAGGCTTGGCACGCCCAAGCCGCTCAATTGTCCGCGCAAGACCAGATCCGCTGGTGCAATGGCATGAAGCACTTCGACGTCAGCAACCAGTTGCCGCTTATCCAAGCCGCGACACTGGTACTCGCAGCCGAACGAGACTGCATAAGCCCACGCTCGGAAGCCGAGGAAATCAGCCTTCGTATCGCTCACGCCCGACAGGTAACCCTGGCGGGCGACGGCCATGTGTTCAACATCTCCCACGCCCACGCCTTCAACCAGGCGATAGGTGCCTTCCTGCAGGAGCGACCTCACGATGCGTAATCTGCCAAGCAAAGCATGCGTCGGCGTGTTGGCCGTCCTGATCGGATTGAACCTGCGCCCCATCATGGCCGCCATCGGCCCATTGCTGGGAACACTGCAACATGAATTGGGCCTGAGCAACGCCGAAGGCGGCCTGCTGACCACCCTGCCGGTAATGATGATGGGCCTGTTTGCGCTCTCCGGCCCATGGCTGCTGCGCCTTGTCGGCGAAGTCAACGGGGTGGCGTTGGGTATCACGCTGATTGCCATTAGTTGCGCCGCGAGGGCCTATGTAACATCGGGTTCGGCGCTGATCGCCACAGCGGCCCTGGGAGGTGTCGGCATTGCAGTGATCCAGGCATTGATGCCCGCGTTCATCAAGCGCAGTCACCCCGATAGCACGGGCATGCTGATGGGGTTGTTCACCACGGGCATCATGGGCGGCGCAGCTCTGGCTGCCGCCTTTGCGGCCCCTGGCGCGGCCCTGATGGGTTGGCAACTGACCTTGGGAGTGGCGGCTTTGCCGGCATTGCTCGGATTGTTCGCCTGGTTGTTCGCCGTCGGTCGCCACCCCGTCAGCCGCAGCGATGCCCGTTTGCCATACAGAAACGGGCGAGCCTGGTTGCTGTTGTTGTTCTTCGGTCTTGGCACCGGGGCCTACACGCTGGTGCTTGCCTGGCTTGCGCCGTTCTATGTCGAGTTGGGTTGGGCTGCCGCCGATGCCGGCTACCTGTTGGGGGCACTTACCATTACGGAAGTCATCGCCGGCCTGCTGGTATCAGCCCTCATTCAACGCTACCCCGACCGCAGGCAGCCGCTGACGGTGGTGATAATCCTGCTACTTGCGGGCTTGGCATGCTTGATGACCGCTCCGCTGCAGCTCGCGATAGTGGCCACTTTGTGCCTGGGGCTGGGCATCGGTGCACTTTTCCCCCTGTCGCTCATCGTCACCCTCGACCACGCCGACTCACCAGCGCAAGCCGGTTCACTCCTGGCATTCGTACAAGGGGGTGGCTACCTGATTGCCGCCACCGTACCGCTGATGGCCGGTGTAGTGCGCGACAACCTCAGTTCCTTGCACTGGGCTTGGGGAATCATGGTCATTGGCACCTTGCTGCTGCTGGGTTTGTCCGCCCTGCTGCGCCCAACAACCAGGCATTCGCCAGCATGCGCCCCGCAGAGCACGAACAGGTAAGTGCCAGTGGCCTGCTACTGTTTGTTTCGGGGCCAAGGGTGCCTGTGGCAGTCAGCCTGCCAAAGGCCACTGCGCCAGCGGCCAGTAACGGCCTTTGCGCGACTCGTACAGGGTGAAGTGCCTGGCGCTGAAATGGAAATCAGGCGCCACGGCCGCCTCCGGGGCCTGGCCGTGAAAGTCCCGTGACAAGGTGAGGTGCGGGCGGTATTCACGGGCCTGCTCCTCGAACCCCAGCGGCAACAGCGCCTGCTGCAGGCCATAGACCAACTGGCGCAAGGCAGCCGGCGTTTCCTGTGGTTCCAGCACCAGCACATTGGCCCGCGGCCAGGTTTTCAGCTGATCCAGCAGCAAACGCAACGGCGCGCCCGGCCGCGCCAGGTTGTCCACGGCCGCGCACACTGCAGGCACCCGGGCCACATCCACATCACCCAGAAACAGCAAGGTCAGGTGGAAGTTTTCGCTCGGCACCGGCTTGCCGCTGCGCAGGCCCAGGCCGCGTCGCCACTGGCTTATCCCACGGCGTTGGGCATCGCTGACAGGCAAGGCGAAGAACAACCTTTTGAAGGGGGTGCCACTCGGGCGAATGTCCTGAACCATGTGAACTCCATCACGTGAAACGTTTGCGCACACTCACGCGCCTTACACCAATGTCGACCCGCATCAACGTAACAATAAGTACAAACTGCCCCCATGATTGTTTATGCTGGCGAGCTTATGCCATGGCGCATGGCCATTTTTCGACAAGTAACCGTCCATGAAAATTGCACTCGTACTGATCTTCGTCCTCTCGATCGCCTATGTTCACCTGCGCGGTCGGGTGCGCCACAAGCTGACCCGTCAGCTGGGCGACCACTCCAGCTTCCTGGCCCCGGTCAACAGCTTCCTGTACCTGTTCTCCAAGCACCCGGCCAAGCCTTACCTGCCGGTGGAAGCCTTCCCCGAGCTGCAGCCGCTCAAGGACAACTGGCAGGAGATCCGTGCCGAAGCCCAGCAGCTGCTGCACGTGGGTGAGATCAAGAAGTCCGATAATTATGACGACGTCGGTTTCAATTCGTTCTTCAAGACCGGCTGGAAGCGCTTCTACCTGAAGTGGTACGGCGAAAGCCACCCGTCGGCGATGACCCTGTGCCCGCGCACCACCGAGCTGCTGCAAGGCATCGGCACGGTCAAGGCGGCGATGTTCGCCACCCTGCCACCGGGGGCCAAGCTGGTCCGTCACCGTGACCCGTATGCAGGGTCGTACCGCTTCCACCTTGGCCTGGACACGCCGAACGATGACGGTTGCTACATCGATGTGGACGGCGAGAAGTACTCCTGGCGCGATGGCGAGGGCGTGGTCTTCGACGAGACCTACATCCACTACGCCGCCAACACCACCGAGCACAACCGCATCATCCTGTTCTGCGATATCGAGCGCCCGTTGAAGTACCGCTGGGCCACCGCGTTCAACCGCTGGTTCAGCCGCAACGTCATGGCAGCCGCCGCAGCGCCCAACGACGCGGGCGACAAGACCGGCGGCATCAACCGCCTGTTCACCCGCATCTACAAGATCCGCGAGCGTGGCAAGGCGCTGAAGAAGCGTAACCGCATGCGCTACTACCTGGAAAAGTGGCTGGTGGTCGCCGCCTTGGTACTGGTGTTCGTCTACATCTGATGCCCTTCGCGCAACCTGTCGCCGGCAACCGGCGACAGGCGCAAATTCGACTAGCCTGAAAGCTCCTCCCGCAACCTTGCCAAGGTGAAGACGATGAGCATGATGGACTGGGACGCCTACCGTAAGCAGTTGATGGCCGGCATCGGCGATCTCAAGCAGTTGTCCCCCGACACCGTCGCCGGCTACATGACCGCCAGCGGTGCAGGTGCCAAGACCAACCACCTGGACGCCAAGACCCGCGAACTGATCTCCCTGGCCGTGGCCGTCACAACCCGTTGCGACGGCTGCATCGCCGTGCACTCGCAACAAGCCGTCAAGCACGGCGCCACCCGCGAGGAAATCGCCGAGGCCCTGGGTGTGGCCGTGGCGATGAATGCCGGGGCCGCGCTGGTCTACTCGGCGCGCGCCATGGACGCAGTGGGCAAGGCCAACGGCTGAAGCCAACCGGCGTCGCCGCCCTTGCGCGACGGCGCCGCGCCACCCAGACTTGGCGGCCTAGCCATTGCAGGAACCGCCATGATCCACATCCGCCCCATGACGCCCGACGACTTCGAGCGTTTCTGGCCGACTTTCCAGGCCATCGTCCAGGCCCGCGAGACCTACGCCTTCGACCCCACGCTGACCATCGAGCAGGCACGCCAGCTGTGGCTGCAACTGCCGCTGCGCACACGGGTGGCCGAAGAGGATGGCGAACTGCTCGGCTCCTACTACCTCAAGGCCAATGCCGCAGGGCCTGGCGCGCATGTCGGCAACTGCGGCTACATGGTCTGCGAGGGCGCCCGCGGCCGTGGCGTGGCCCGACTGATGTGCGAGCACTCGCAGAAGCTGGCGCGCCAGGAGGGCTTCCTGGCGTTGCAGTTCAATTCGGTGGTGGCGAGCAACGAAGTGGCTGTGGCGCTGTGGACCAAGCTGGGCTTCGAGACCGTTGGCCGCCTGCCCAAAGCCTATCGCCATGCCCGCCTGGGGCTGGTCGACTGCCTGGTGATGTACAAGTGGCTGGCCGATGAGCCGGTGGTGGAAAAGCCAGCACTGCTGATCGGGCGCAAGAACATCGAGGCACGGGTGTCGCGCCGCCGCGGGCGCTAGCACGCGCATTTGACGTGCTGGCCATTCGATGGTCAGATGCGCGCCAGTTTCAGGTGTCCTGCGCCGCCGAGCGCAGGGTGAAACGGGAAGCCGGTGCGTCGTGGTCCACGACAAGTCCGGCGCTGCCCCCGCAACGGTAAGCGAGCGATGCCTTCGACACACCACTGTGCGCCAGCATGGGAAGGTGAAGGCCTCACGACCCTCGCAAGCCCGGAGACCGGCCTGAAGCGTCACTTGGCAACCCGCGGTGGGCGGGCGCAGGCCGGTATCCGCGTGTGCGCCTGCATGCGTGGTGTGCCTTTGCGTGTTTTCCACCGGGATCCGTTCATTCCTGCAGCAGTGGAACGACATGTCCCGATTCATCAAGCTTCACCCTCTGGCGGCCTGCCTGGCCGTTACCCTGCCAGCCCTGGCCGACGAACCTGTACTGAACCTCCCCTCCACGGCCATCACCGATACCCGTGACCCACAGCATGTCGACCTGGCCACGCCGACCGAGGCCGGTTCACGGCTGCATCTCAGCGCCTTGGAAACCCCGGCCAGCACCAGCAGCATCACTGCCGAACAGATCGAGCAACGCAATAACCTCACCGTGCAGGACGCCGTGACTCGCTCACCCGGCATCAGCTTCATCGGCAACCCGGGTGATGGCGGCACTGGCCTGTCGGCACGCGGCTTCACTGGCCACGGTTCGGTGATGACCCTGTTCGACGGCGCGCGCCTGTACACCGGGGCCGGCACCCAGACGTTCCCGGTCGACCCGTGGATGGTGGAACAGATCGACGTAATCCGCGGCCCTGCTTCGGTTCTGTATGGCGAAGGCGCCACAGGCGCAGTGATCAACGTGATCCCGAAGAAACCGTTCGTTGGCGACATCCACAACCGCCTGCGCCTGGGCTACGGTTCCTGGGACCGCCAGCAGTTGGGGCTGGACAGCGGCGGCAGCCTCAGCGAGCGCCTGAGCTACCGCCTGACCCTGAACCAGCAGGCCGGCAACGGCTGGGTTGACCGCACCGACTCACGCAGCCTGGCGCTCAGTGCCGCACTGCGCTTCGATGCCAGTGACGACCTCAGTTTCACCCTGGCTCACGAACGCGGTGACGACCAGCCGGCCAACTACTACGGCACGCCGCTGATCGACGGCCAGTACCGCAGCAGCCTGCGCAAGAAGAACTACAACATCCACAACGACGTGCAGCGCTACCACGACGAGTGGACCCGCTTCACCACCGACTGGACGCTCAACGACCACATCAGCGCCAGCAACCAGCTCTACTACATCAAGAGCCGCCGCCACTGGCGCAACGCCGAAAACTACAGCTGGGATGCCGATCGCCAGCAGCTGGAGCGCCAGAGCTACCTGGAGATCAAGCACAACCAGGAGCAGCTCGGCGACCGCCAGGCCTTCACCTTCGACCACCGCCTGTTCGGGCTGGCCAGCAAGACGCTGGTCGGTGTCGAGTACAACAAGGTGCGCTTCAACGTCGACAGCAACCGCCCTTACAACGATGTGGGTGGCGACTACATCGACCCGTGGCAGCCAACCCCGGGCTGGTTCCACAGCGACTCGCCAACCCGCCCGCAGACGCTGTCCACCACCCACACCTTCGCCCTGTTCGCCGAGAACCGCCTGCAGCTCAGCGAGCGCCTGTCGCTGGTGACCGGCGTGCGGCGTGACCAGAACTATATCGACCGCGACAACCTCATCGACGGCAGCCGCGGCGACCGCAGCCTGCAGGGCGGCAACTGGCGCGCAGGGCTGGTGTTTGCGGTCACCGACAACCTGTCGCTGTATGGCCAGTACTCCACCAGCGAGGACGGCGTGGACAACCTGGTCAGCCTCAGCCCGACGCAGATGCACTACGACCTGACCGAGGCCAAGCAGACCGAGCTGGGCCTCAAGCAGCGCTTCTGGGAGAGCCGTGGCGAGTGGACGCTGGCAGCGTTCCATATCGTCAAGAACAAGCTGCTGGTGGATGACCCGATCACCCACGAGGCGCAGCAGGCCGGGCAACAGACCTCCGATGGTCTGGAAGCGTCGCTGGAACTGGCCTGGGGGCAGCAGTGGCAGGTGTCGGCCAACGCCTCGCTGGTGCGGGCCACGTTCGATGATTTCGACGAGGTTGTCGATGGTGTGGCCCAGGACCGTGCCGGCAACCGGCCGGCCAATGTGCCGCGACGCACGGCCAACCTGTGGCTGAGCAAGGGTTTTGGCCAGCAGGTGGAGGCCGGGATCGGCGCGCGGTATGTGGATGAGCGTTATGCCGACTCGGCCAATAGCCAGAGTGCGCCGGGGTATACCGTGGTCGATGCGAACATCGGCTGGCAGGTGCTGCCGGATGTGCGCCTGGGGTTGCAGGTGAACAACCTGTTCGACCGGGAGTATGTGGCCTCGGTGTTCAGTGGCGAGCAGTGGGTGATGGGCGCACCGCGGTCGTATTTTGCCACCGTGGATTACACCTTTTAGCTAATGGCCTCTTCGCGGGTAAACCCGCTCCCACAGGTACACCACCATGTCCAAGTGAGTGGTATTGCTGTGGGAGCGGGCTTGCCCGCGAAGAGGCCAGCTCAGGCAACACAAAAACTGCTATCAACCTCACATGAAATAGTTATAAGATAACGTTTCATTTGACATTCATTCCTGCCTGCGACCACCCCATGACCAGTGCCTCAGCCACCCCCACCCTGCTCACCCAGCGCCTGCAGAGCATCGATGCCCTGCGCGGCCTGGTGATCCTGTTCATGCTCCTCGACCACGTGCGGGAAACCTTCTTCCTGCACCGCCAGGTCAGTGACCCGATGGTCATAGATGCCACCGACCCATCGCTGTTCGCCAGCCGTACCCTGGCCCACCTGTGCGCCCCGGTATTCGTCCTGCTCACCGGCCTGTCGGCCTGGCTGTATGGCGAGAAGTATCAAGGCCGCAGCGATGTCTCGGCGTTCCTGTTCAAGCGTGGGCTGTTCCTGGTAGCGCTGGAATTCACCCTGGTCAACTTCGCCTGGACCTTCCAGCTGCCGCCGAGCGTGGTCTACATGCAGGTGATCTGGGCCATCGGCGTGAGCATGATCGCCCTGTCGCTGCTGGTGTGGCTGCCGCGCCCTGCCCTGCTCGCCCTGGGCGCGCTGATCATCGCCGGCCACAACCTGCTCGACGGCCTGCACTTCGGCGTGGAGTCGGCCATGCATGTGCCGTGGGCGATCCTGCATGACCGGGGCTGGCTGGAGGTCTCGGACAACCTGCGCCTGCGCACCTCCTACCCGGTGCTGCCGTGGATCGGCGTGATTGCCTTGGGCTACGGCCTCGGCCCCTGGTTCGCGCGTGGCAGCGAAGCCGGCAAGCGCCAGCACCGGCTGCTGATCGCCGGCGTCATCGCCCTGCTCGGCTTCATGGTGCTGCGCCTCTACAACGGCTACGGCGAGGCGCCATGGCGTGGCTACCCGACCGTCACCCAGACGCTGATGAGCTTCTTCAACATCACCAAATACCCGCCTTCACTGCTTTTCCTGGCCCTGACCCTGGGCTGCGGCCTGCTGTTGCTGCGCGCCTTCGAGCGCGCCGGGCTGGCCCGCTGGGTCAGCGCCCTGGCGGTGTTCGGCGCGGCCCCGATGTTCTTCTACCTGCTGCACCTGTACGTGCTCAAGCTGCTGTACCTGGCCTGCGTGGCACTGTTCGGCCTCAACCACGGCAACTACTTCGGCTTCGACGGCATTGGCGCCGTGTGGCTGGCCGCGCTGCTGCTGGCGGCGGCGCTGTACCTGCCGGTGCGCGGGTTTGCCCGGCTCAAGGCGCGGCGGCGCGACGTCCGCTGGCTGAAGTACTTCTGATTTGACCTTTTGCCCGGCGGCCTGATGGTCTACCATGCGGCCCGCCGGTTTCCACCACGGAATCAATAGGGAATCCCAGGCCCGCCCCAGGCGTGCCAAACGGAACTGCCCCCGCAACTGTAAGTGCCGAGCCTGCTCCATCGATGCCACTGGATCAACCGATCCGGGAAGGCCGGAGCCGGGCGACGACGCACCAGTCAGGAGACCTGCCGGCGAACATTCACCAACCGGCGGGGTGTCCGGGATGGCCATCCGTGTTGCCTCTGCGCCTGCAGGGGCTGGGCGATGCCTGTCCGTGCGTTCCTCACCAGAACTGTCCGACAGGAGATCGCCCAGCATGCTGCCCCGTATCACCGCCTTGCTCGCCGGCCTTTGCCTCACCGGCCTGGCCCAGGCCGCCGCCACCCACTACCCGCTGACCATCGACAACTGCGGTGCGCCACAAACCTTTGACCAGGCGCCCGAGCGGGCGGTCACCATCGGCCAGGCCGGCACCGAAATGCTCTACGCCCTGGGCCTGAGCGACAAGCTGGCCGGCACCTCGCTGTGGTTCAACAACGTGCTGCCCGAATTCAAGGCACTCAACGACAAGGTACCGCGTCTGGCCGACAACGAACCCAGCTTCGAGGCCGTGGTCGGCAAGCGCCCGCAACTGGTGGCGGTGCAGTTCGAGTGGATGGTCGGTGCCCAGGGCGCAGTCGCTACCCGTGAACAGTTCAGCGAGCTGAAGATCCCGACCTACCTGCTGCCCTCGGACTGCGAAGGCAAGGACAACCGGGTCGGTGCCGACGGCACCCGCCTGCAGGCGTTCAAGGTCGAGAGCATCTACAAAAGTGTCAGCCAGCTGGCCGAGATTTTCGACGTACAGGGCCGCGGCGCCGCACTCAATGCCGACCTCAAGGCACGCCTGGACAGCGCGAAACAGCAACTGAGCGGCAAGGACCTGGCCAACACCTCGGCACTGTTCTGGTTCTCCAGCGCCAACCTCGACATCGACCCCTACGTTGCCGGCCGCCAGGGCGTGGCCGACTTCATGTTGCGCACCCTGGGCGTGCGCAACGTGGTCGAATCCACCGAGGAGTGGCCGACCGTAGGCTGGGAAACCCTGGCCAAGGCCAACCCGACCTGGCTGATCATCGCGCGCATGGACCGCCGTCGTTTCCCCGCCGACGACTACCAGAAGAAGCTCGAATTCCTCCATAGCGACCCGGTGACGAAAAACATGGACGCGGTGAAACACAACCGCATCATCATCCTCGACGCCGACGCCATGCAGGCCGGCATTCGCCTGTTCCGTGGCCTGCAGACCCTGTCTGCGGCGTTCGCCAGCGGTCACGCGGCGCAGTGATGAGAGCCCTGCCCTACAGCGCCCTGGCCCTGCTGGCCCTGCTCGCGGCCGTGCTGGCCGGCACCGCCATCGGCGAGACCAACCTGTCGCCGAGCGTGGTCTGCCAGGTGCTGGCCAACCACCTGTGGCAGGCCGGTTACCCGGTCGACCCGATCGATGCCGGCATCGTCTGGAACTACCGCCTGACCCGCTCGCTGGTCGCCGCCGCCTGCGGTGCGGGGCTTGCGACCTGCGGGGTGATCCTTCAGGCGCTGCTGCGCAACCCGCTGGCCGAACCGTACCTGCTGGGCCTGTCCGCAGGCGCCTCGACCGGCGCGGTGCTGGTCGGCCTGCTGGGGCTGGGCAGTTTCGCCCTGAGCATGTCCGGCGGCGCCTTCATGGGTGCCCTGGCAGCGTTCGCCCTGGTGCTGGTGCTGGCCCGCGCCGCCGGGCCAGGCAGCAACAATGCCCAGGTGATCCTCGCCGGTATCGCCGGCTCGCAGCTGTTCAACGCCCTCACCGCCTTCCTCATCACCAAGTCGGCCACCGCCGAGCAGGCGCGGGGCATCCTGTTCTGGCTGCTGGGCAACCTCAGTGGCGTGCGCTGGCCATCGGTGTGGCTGGCCGTGCCAGTGGCCTTGTTCGGGCTGGTGGTGTGCCTGTGGCACCGCCGGGCGCTGGACGCCTTTACCTTCGGCGCCGACTCTGCGGCGTCGCTGGGTATCGCCGTGCGTCGCAGCCAGCTGCTGCTGATCAGTTGCGCGGCGCTGGTGACGGCGGTGATGGTGTCCATCGTCGGCGCCATCGGCTTTGTCGGCCTGGTCATTCCCCATGCCTTGCGCCTGCTGCTCGGCCCGGGCCATAGCCGCTTGCTGCCGGCCAGCGCCCTTGGCGGGGCATTGTTCCTGATTGCCGCCGATATCCTCTCGCGCACGTTGATCCCCGGCCAGGTGATCCCGGTGGGCGTGGTCACCGCGCTGCTCGGCGCGCCCGTATTTGCCTTGATCCTGGTCAGCCGACGGGGGCGCCCATGACGGTCATGAACAGCGCGCAACTGGCGCCACTCGCGTGCAGCGGCCTGGGCTTGCACCTGTCGGGCAACACCGTGCTGTGCAACATCGGGCTCAGCGTGGTGGCCGGTGAAACCTTGGCCATCGTCGGCCCCAACGGCTCAGGCAAGTCGTCCCTGCTCAAGTTGCTGGCCGGCCTGCGCACACCGGGTACTGGCAGCGTTCAGCTGCTTGGCGAGCCGCTGGCAGACCTGCCGCGCCGGCGCATCGCCCAGGCCCTGGCGCTGGTCGAGCAACAAGCCGACACCCTCGATGCGATCAGCGTGTTCGATGCCGTTGCCCTTGGCCGTACGCCGTGGCTGTCGGCGCTGGCACCGTTTTCCAGGGAAGACCGCGCCATCGTCGAACAGGCCCTGGCCGACCTTGATGCAGCGCATCTGCGCACACGTATCTGGCGTACGTTGTCTGGCGGCGAGCGCCAGCGCGTGCACATCGCCCGCGCCCTGGCCCAGCGCCCGCAGGTGCTGCTGCTCGACGAGCCGACCAACCACCTCGACATCCAGCACCAGCTCAGCCTGCTGCAACAGGTGCAGGCACTGCCGGTAACCACCCTGGTGGCCCTGCACGACCTTAACCAGGCGCTGACCTGCGACCGCGTGGCGGTACTCGACAAGGGGCACCTGGTGGCCCTCGGCAAGCCACTGGATGTGCTCACCCCCGAGCGCCTGCTGAGCACCTTCGGCGTGCACGCCCATTACCTTACCGACCCCTTCGATGGCGCGCGCATCCTGCGTTTTCGCGCCCCCTGAACCAGGAAGTTCCCGCCATGTCGTTGCGCCCCGCTGCTGTTCTGCTATCCCTGCCATTGGCAGGCCTGGCCCCATTCGCCCTTGCGGACTCGGCGCAGTCGCAAAGCAACGGTTTCGTCGAAGACAGCAACTGGAGCATCCTCAACCGCACGGTCTACGACCAGCGCGATTTCAAACACGGCGGCCGCAACAGCAGCGCACGCAATGCCTACAAGCCACGCAGCGAACGTAATGGGATGGCTGAAGAATGGGCCTACGGCCTGATGGGCACGCTGCAGTCTGGCTTCACCCAAGGCCTTATCGGTGTCGGTGTGGATGCCCACGCCTACCTCGGCGTGCAGCTCGACAGTGGTGGGGGCCGTGCCGGCAAGGCACGCCTGCTGGGCCTGGACAACGACGGCCAGCCGAAGAACGAATACAGCCGTGGCGGCGCGGCGCTTAAACTGCGGGTGTCCAACACCGTGCTGTCCTACGGCGAGCAGCGGGTGAAGACGCCGGTATTCAGCTCCTCCGACAGCCGCCTGCTGCCGGAAACGGCCACCGGTTTCTTCCTTGCCAGCAATGAGATCGACACCGTCAAGCTGGTCGCTGGCCACTTCAACGAAAGCACCGACCGCAACGCGTCCAGCCACGACCAGGGCTTCGTGGTGAACTACTCCGACGGCCGCCAGGGCAACAGCTTCGACCTCGCCGGCCTGGTATGGAACCCCGGCGCCGCCTTCAGTGGCAGCCTGTACACCTCGCGCTACGAAGACACCTGGAACCAGCACTACCTCGGCAGCACCCTCACCCATGCGCTGGACGACCGCCGCAGCCTGAGCCTGGACCTCAACCTGTACCGCACCACCGATACCGGCAAGGCGCTGTCCGGGCGTATCGACAACACCACCTGGAGCCTGGTCTCGCGCTACAACCAGGGCCCGCACAGCTTCAGCCTCGGCTGGCAGCAGGTGGATGGCAACACACCGTTCGACTACGTCACCCGCGGGGCGATCTACATCGCCAACGCCGTGCAGATGTCCGACTTCAATGCGCCGAACGAGAAGTCATGGCAAGCGCGCTACGACCTGAACATGGGCGGCTACGGCGTGCCGGGGCTGAGCCTGAGCGCCTTGTATGTGCGCGGCTTCGATATCGACGGCACCCACCTCGACCCCAACGGCGGCTATGCGTACCTGGGTTATGGCAAGGGTGGCAAGCATTGGGAGCGCGACCTTGAGGCCAACTATGTGGTGCAGAGTGGCCAGGCCAAGGGCACCACGTTCTCGCTGCGGCACAACGTGCACCGGGGTAACACGGCACAGGCGGAGCTGGACGGCGACCAGATTCGGTTGGCGGTGCAATGGCCGTTGTCCGGCAGTTTCTGACAGGCCGCAGGCCTATCTGGCCAGCCAGTTTTCCATGTGCGTCGTGCGCCAGACCGGGTCGTCTTCCACATCGATCAGCGCAAAACCCTGCTGCTCCCAGAAGCGGATCGCGCCGGGCAGAAACGGGTGGGTATGCAGATACAGGCATTCGACCGCCGAGGCGCGGGCGTGCTCACGCAAGGCGGCGAACAGGGCCGCAGCCAGGCCAAGCCGGCGGTATTCGGGCAGCACGAACAGGCGCACCACCTCGACCACGTGCTTGCCTTGGTAATCGAGTTGGGCGAAGCGGTGGTCGTAGGGCAGATAGCCGATGCCTGCGATCAACCGGCCCTGATCGCGGGCTTCAAGGAAATGGCCTGCGCCTTCCAGATAAGTCTGGGCGAAATGAGCGAGGTCCTTGGGCAACGGCGAACCCGCCAGCATCGGGAATAGCCCGCGACGGGCGCTGTCGATGAACGCCACGACTTCACTGATACAGGCGTGGCTGGGCGGTTGGATGGTCCAGTGGGTCATGAGCGTGCAAACGTAGCTTGAGCGACCGGTTTTTCTACCTCAAGGGCTGCTAGCTGGCAACCCGACACCGCTATAATCCCCCCTCTGCAATACGCGCCCAAGGCCACCCCATGCCCCGCATCCAGAAGTTGCTGTTACCCCTGCCGTTGCTTGCCGCACTCGCCGCCTGCGACCAAAAGCCCACCCGCGAACAGCAGATACTGGCCAACCTGCCGCTGCAGGAGGCCTACGACCACAACATCGAACGCATGGCCGCGCTGCTCACCCGCACCCACCCGCAGCTGGATGCCGCCACGATCAGCAATGTCCTGCGCAAGCACCTCACCGTCGAGGACCAGCGCCAGGACCTGTACAAGCTCTACAGCGAGAAGAACTTCAGCGATGCCGAATTCGCTACCATCGTCGCCGCCACTCGTGACCCGGCCAAGGCCAAGGCGCTGGAAGAGACCGACGAAGGCAAGCGCCTGAGCGACAAGCTCACCGGCCTGATGCGCGAGACGGCGCGGGACGAAAAGGTCCAGGCCCTGGCCGAGCAGCGCATGCAGCAGGTTGAGGATGAGCTGGATGAACTGGAGAAGTCAGGCTCATGATCTGAACCTGGCACCGGCTTCGCCGGTGTTCGCGGGCTTGCCCGCGAAGCGGCCGGCACAGGTTTGAAGTGATCATTCTGTAGTCCACAGGGGTCCAAGGGACATCCCGCAACTGGAGGCTCACCATGCCCCGCCTAGGCTTTGCCTGTATGTACCGCCACCCGCACCGCAGCCTGTCGGTAAAAGCGCTGGAGGCCATCGAGCGCACCTTCAACCCGCGCACCACCACCCTGCGCTGGCTGTCCGCCGCCAGTGCCGAGGCGGCCCGGGCCAAGTTGCTGGAGTTGGTACAGCACAACCTCGACGCCCAGCTGCGCCTGCTGGCCTACGTCAGTGAACTGCCGCCGATGCTGCGCATGGTGCGCCTGAGCAGCGACCTGCTGCCGCTTTATAGCCACCCTGGTGTGGCACCGCTGTACCGCGACGCCGAGTTCCAGGCCCTGATGGTCGACGGCTTCGCCGCCATCGGCAAGCTGGCCCGCGACCAGGACCTGCGCCTGTCATTCCACCCTGGCCAGTACTGCGTGCTCGGGTCGGACCGCCCCGAGGTAGTGGAAAACAGCCTGGCCGAGTTCGAGTACCACGCCGACATGATCCGCATGATGGGCTTCGGCCAGCGCTTTCAGGACTTCAAGTGCAATGTGCATATCGCCGGGCGCCTTGGCGCGGGTGGTGTACGCCAGGTGTGGCCAAGGTTGTCGCAAGTGGCGCGCAACGTGATCACGTTCGAGAACGACGAGAAGACCTACGGCGTCGACGACTGCCTGGCGCTGGCCGACCTGGCACCCGTGGTGCTGGACATTCACCACTGCTGGATCCATGAGGGTGACTACATCGACCCGCACGACCCGCGCGTGGCACGGATCATCGACAGCTGGCGCGGTGTGCGGCCGACCATGCACTACTCGCAACCCCCAGAGAGCTTGCAGGCGCTGGGCTTCGACGCCGACAGCAAACTGACCATCCCGGCACTGCTGCAGAAGGTGAACAAGCGCGACCTGTACCCGCACAGCGCGCAGATGTGGAACGACTGGACCAACCGCTACGCCCTGCAGTTCGTCGACCGCTTCGACATCATGTTCGAAGCCAAGGACAAGAACCTCACGACACTGGATTTCTACCAACGCTATATCGAAGGGCCATGAGCGCAGAGGCCGCGGAACAGACAGCTTGAACGTCGAGAACGATGAACTTAACTGTTGTAACAAAGCTTGTCATAAAACTGTCGTCTTTCGGTCATAGGATTGACCCCAACCTGACATTTCCCTTCTTCATGGATGAGCGTCTCATGCGTCGTGTGGTTTTCAATCAGAAAGGTGGCGTCGGCAAATCGAGCATCGCCTGCAACCTGGCGGCCGCCAGTGCCGCCGAAGGCTATCGCACGTTGCTGGTCGACCTCGACCCCCAGGCCAACGCCACCTACTACCTCACCGGGCTGACCAACGACGCCATCCCCGCCGGCATCGCCGACTTCTTCCGCCAGACCCTCTCGCCAGTCACCGCCGCCGGCAAGAAGCACCGCGTGGCAATCACCGAAACCCGCTACGACAACCTGCACATGGTGACCGCCAGCCCCGATCTCAGCGACCTGCAGAGCAAGCTGGAGAGCAAGTTCAAGATCAACAAGCTGCGCAAGCTGCTGGTGGAGCTGGGCGAAGACTTCGAGCGGATCTACATCGACACCCCGCCAGCGCTTAACTTCTACACCTTCAGCGCCTTGGTGGCTGCCGAGCGCCTGCTGATTCCGTTCGACTGCGACAGCTTCTCGCGCCAGGCACTGCTCAGCGTCATGGCCGAGGTCGAGGCGCTGCGCCAGGACCATAACCCGGCGCTGCAGGTGGAAGGCGTGGTGGTCAACCAGTTCGCCGGGCGCACCGCGCTGCACCAGACCCTGGTCGAACAGTTGCGTGACGAAGGCATGCCGGTGTTGCCGGTGTACCTCAGCAGCTCGATCAAGATGCGCGAATCGCACCAGGTTTCGGTACCGCTGGTGCACATGGCGCCACGCCACAAGCTGGCGCAGGAGTTCGTCGAGCTGCTGGACGTGCTCGAACGCGCCGCCTGAGCTGCGACAACCCTGTGGGAGCGGCCTTGTGTCGCGATTGGGCTGCAAAGCAGCCCCCGGATGCTCCACTCAAAAGGACTACCCTGCCGTTCGTCCGGGTGATAGATTCGCCGCCATGAAAATCACCCGGCACACCCGCACGCTGACTGCCTGGACGCTCTATGCCAGCGTCTTGTTCAGCCTGTTGCTCTGCGGCCTGCACCACGGCCAGATGGGAGGCCTGCGCCTGGCCGGCCTGGAAGGTGGTTTCTGCTCGATCAACAGCGAGCACGGTGTGGCCATCGACCTTGACGGTGCCGGCAGCGACCAGCACATGGCCCAGCTCGATTGCCCGGTGTGCTCCTCGTTCGGCCTGGCCGTGCCACTCGGCAGCGGCGGCTGGTCGTTCAGCCCGGCGCAAGCCACTGCCACCTCGCCCATCGTCGTGCGCAGCTGGGCGCAGCCGCCGCCCCGTTACCAACGCCCTGCCCTCACCCCCCGCGCTCCCCCTGCCATTTTCCCCGCAGCCGTTAATCATTTCGCCTGACTTGAAGCGGGCGCGCCTGCCTGCGCGCTCGCTGTCAGCCATGACCTTTGCGTGGAAGACCCAACAACATGCTCCGCAAGACCTCCCTGGTGCTCCTCATGGGCACCTGCACCTTCGCCTGGGCGGATGACGCCGCCGTCGAACTCAGCGCCACCACCATCGATGGCGAGCGCGATGCGCCCACCGGCGTGCAACTGGACGAGCCGATCCGCACCGGCTCGCGGCTGGGCCTCACCGCGCGGGAAACACCTGCCTCGGTAAGCGTCTCGGACCGGCGCGTCATCGAAGAACGCGGTGCCAAGGACAGCCAGGACGTGATCAACGCCATGACCGGCGTCAACGCTTCGGCCAACCCCGGCTACGGCGGTTTCGTCAGCTACCGCGGCTTCACCCAGAACCAAGTCAGCCAGCTCTACAACGGCATCAACCTCGGCTACAGCAGCGCCACCCGGCCGGTGGATGCCTGGGTGCTGGACCGCGTCGAGCTGCTTGGCGGGCCGTCATCGTTCCTGCATGGCGCAGGTGCCGTGGGCGGCTCGATCAACTACATCACCAAGACCGCCACCCGCGACCAGCAGACCCTCGATGGCCGCGTGCGCTATGGCAGTTACGACGACTCGGAAGTAGCCTTTGGCATCAACCAGGCCCTGGCCAGCAACCCGGCCGATGCCCGCCACTTCATGCGCCTGGATTTCAGCCACACCGACGGCAACGGCTACATCGACCGCAACCAGCGCAAGACCGACAGCCTGGCATTCTCACTGCTCAGTGACCTGACGCCCAACCTGACCCATACCCTGGCGCTGGAATATCAGGAAGACCGTGAGGACAGCCCGTACTGGGGGGCGCCGATCCTGCCGGGGCGCAGCACGCTGAAAATCGACAACAGCCGCCGCTTCGAGAACTACAACGTTGCCGACGGCCGTTACGAGCAGCGGGTACGCTGGCTGCGTTCGCTGCTCGATTACCAGCTCAGCGACAGCACCAGCGTGCACAACACCTTGTACCACTACAGTGCCCAGCGCGATTACCGCAACGTCGAGCGCTACAGCTACACCAGCGACGGCAACGTGCAGCGCGCCAGCCCCTACCTGCAGCGCCACGAACAGAGCGTGCTGGGCGACCGCATCGAGTTGCGCCACGACAATCAGCTGTTCGGCCTGGCCAGCCAGTGGTCGCTGGGCCTGGACTACTCGCACATGCGCCAGAGCGTCTACCCGACCTCAGGCAGCTGGACCGATGTGGTCGACCCGGACCACTTCGACCCCGGCAGCTTCTACGACATCCCCGGGGTGAATGCCGGGCTGACCAAGCAGCGCCGGCATGTCACCAGCAACCGCGCCGTGTTCGCCGAAAACCGCTTGCAACTGACCGAGCGCCTGGCCTTGCTCACGGCCCTGCGTTACGACTACCTGGACATGGAGGTGACCAACTATGGCGCGGTGACGCCAACTTCACCGGCATTCTTCGAGCGGCGCTGGGAACCGCTGTCCGGGCGCATCGGCCTGACCTACGAACTGACGCCGTCGGCCAGCTTCTATGCCCAGTACAGCACCGCTGCCGACCTGCCGGCCGGCTCGCTGGCGGCGGCCACCTATGCCAACGTCGGCACGTTCGACCTGTCCAAGGGCGAGCAATGGGAAGTGGGCAGCAAGTTCGACTTCCTCGATGGGCGCGGCGCGGCGACCGTGGCCCTGTACCAGATCGTGCGCAAGGACTTTGCCGTGCGCGATTCGAGCAACCCCAACCTGACGGTCCAGGCCGGCCAGCAGACCTCGCGCGGGGTCGAGTTGTCCGGGCGGCTGCAGGTCACGCCGAAGCTGCTGGCCGAGGGCAACTATGCCTACGTCGACGCGCAGTACGATGAGTTCAACGAAGCGGTCAACGGCGTATCGGTTTCGCGCAAGGGCAATGCCCCGGTCAACGTGCCGGCCAATGTCGCGAACCTGTGGCTCACCTATAGCTTCACGTCGGCCTGGTCGGCGGGGGTGGATGCCCGCTATGTCGGCTCGGTGTACGCAGACAATGCCAACACCCTCAAGGCACCGGCCTACACCCTGTTCGGCACCTTTGCCCGTTACCGGCTGGATGAGCACACCACGATCACCGGGCGGGTGCGCAACCTGACCGATGAGGTATATGCCAAGCAGGCCTATGGGCTGCAGTACTACATGGGGGCACCGCGGACCTTCGAAGTGGCGCTGGACTGGCGCTTCTGACGCCCACGTCTGTGCCGGCTACCACACCGGCACAGACTTTAAGAACTCTCCTACTCAACTCGCTCCCAATTCCTAACTCGCCATCAGCGATAATGTGCAACCTCGTCCACGCCGGCACATGAAGCCCCGGCTCAGGCAATTCAAGGAAGTTCCCGCTTTGAAAGCTCCCGCGTTGAAATCGCTGTCTCCCGCCCTTCTGTCTGTTGCACTTTTCCTGTTGCCTGGCTGCCAAAGCCATGTCGCTGAAAAGGTCGATCCTCAGGCTCGGAAAACGTTCGTGAGCGATATGCAGCAGGCCCTGAAACTCGGCATCGCCACGGCAGACACCGACGAGCAGGTCGGCGTGGTCATGCTGACGGTCAAGCTCGACCAGCACTCCTCCCCCACCCTCTGCAAGGCCAGCAAGGCCCCGGTCAGGTTGGAGATGCAACTACCTGCAGACGTGAAGCGCTCGGACTTCAAGGCACTGGCCAGCATGGTCGAGGCGCAGTGCTGGAAGACCATCTACCCGATGGTACCCGAGGGGATGCGCGATGAGGACGGCACCGTGGAAGTGCGCGCACCGATGTTCGTGCTGCTGTCCGCGGCCGCACAGGCACCCGGTACGCCACGGCGCCAGGTCATCGCGCAACGCGAGTACTTCTGGCAGCACTTGCTGCGCGACCAACCAGTGAACAGCATCGGCAGGGTCTCGGTGTACTACCAGGCCAACGCGCAAGGCAAGGTAGAAGGTTGCCTGGTGCAGCTCTACCCGCACCCGCTGCGGCCGAACGACTTTCGCCTTGACGGCAAGCTGCAGGCCGAACTCAACAGCCGTTGCCTGGCCATGGACCTGAGCCGCTTGCCGGGCTTTTCGGCAGACATGCACGGCGTGGCCAAGGGCCACAGCGCGCTGGAATACGCCCCGTGGCGGGTCGGCCGGCAGTAACGGCCTGTGGTCGAAACAGATATCCCGATGTCGCCCTGAACGAAGCCCCCCACTGCACTACCCGGTCTACTGGCCCTGATAACAACGATGGCGCGCCTTGAGCGCGCCACATTCATCCAGGCTGCCTATGGAAACCGGAGAGCTTCCGTATGTCTGCATCGCATGAGGTATCCCCCGCCACCCTGCGCAGGGTCATCGCCGCCTCGGCCATCGGCAACTTCGTCGAATGGTTCGACTTCGCCGTCTATGGCTTCCTCGCCACCCTGATCGCCAACCAGTTCTTCGCCAGCGAAGATGCCAGTGTCGCCCTGCTCAAGACCTTTGCCGTGTTTGCCGTGGCCTTCGCCTTGCGCCCGCTCGGCGGCATCGTGTTCGGCGCACTCGGTGACCGTCTTGGGCGCAAGCGCATCCTGTCGCTGACCATCCTGCTGATGGCCGGCTCCACCACCTTGATCGGCCTGCTGCCGACCTACGCCAGCATCGGCCTTGCCGCACCCGCGCTGTTGACCCTGGCGCGTTGCCTGCAGGGCTTTTCCGCCGGTGGCGAATACGCCGGCGCCTGTGCCTACCTGATGGAGCATGCCCCACAGAACAAGCGTGCGTTCTACGGCAGCTTCGTACCGGTCTCGACCTTCTCTGCCTTTGCCTGTGCGGCGGTGATCGCCTATGGCCTGGAGGCCAGCCTGTCGGCCGAGGCGATGGCCGCCTGGGGCTGGCGCATCCCGTTCCTGGTGGCCGCGCCGCTGGGGCTGGTGGGTTTGTACCTGCGCTGGCGCATGGAGGAAACCCCGGCGTTCCGCGAAGCTATCGCTCAAGGCAAGGAGCATGAACATTCGCCGCTCAAGGAAACCCTGCGCAACCACGGCCGGGCAATTCGCAACCTGGGCATGTTCATCTCGCTGACAGCCCTATCGTTCTATATGTTCACCACTTACTTCGCCACCTACCTGCAACTGGTCGGTCACCTGACCCGCGCCCAGTCGCTGCTGGTGACCACCGTGGCGTTGCTGTTCGCGGCTATCGGTTGCCCGTTGGCCGGGGCTTTTTCGGACCGGGTCGGGCGGCGCAAGACCATTGGTTTCACCTGCCTGTGGGTGATGCTCTGTGTGTTCCCCGCTTACTGGCTGGCCAGTTCCGGTTCGATGTCGGGGGCGCTGCTGGGGGTGATCCTGCTGGCAGTAGGGGCGCTGTGCAGCGGCGTGGTGACGGCGGCGTTGCTTTCGGAGAGCTTCCCGACCCGTACCCGCTATACCGCTTCGGCAATTACCTACAACGTGGCCTACACCCTGTTTGGCGGTACCGCGCCGCTGGTGGCGACCTGGCTGATCGGGCAGACCGGCAGCAGCCTGGCGCCGGCGTTCTACCTGGTGGTGATTGCGCTGGTGGCGTTGGTGGGTGGGTTGGCGTTGCCGGAAACATCGCGCATTTCGCTGCATGATGAAGCAGAGGGCGATGCAAGCCCTGCAGTCCGCACGACGAGTTGAGATCCCTGGGGGCTGCCTTGCAGCCCATCGCCGGCAAGCCAGGTCCCACTGGGATAGCGTATGCCTCAAGCATTTCGCAAGCGGTCCGCATACGCTGTGGGAGCGGCTTTAGCCGCGATGAATCCAACGCGGTGCAGGGCACCGGCTGCGCCGGTGTTCGCGGCTAAAGCCGCTCCCACAGTGTCCCTGCTAATTCAATGAATTATGTGCAGTTCTATGAGAGCGGGCTTGCCGGCGATGGGCCGCAAAGCGGCCCCGGCGATCTCAATCTTCTTCGTGTCTGTACGCCCACTGATAAAGCGCCGGCAACACCAGCAAGGTCAGCGCCGTGGAAGACAGGATCCCGCCAATCACCACCGTCGCCAGCGGTCGCTGCACCTCGGCGCCTGTCCCTGTCGCCAAGGCCATTGGAATGAACCCCAACGACGCCACCAACGCAGTCATCAGCACCGGCCGCAAGCGCGTCAACGCGCCTTCCTCGACCGCTGCACGCAAACCGCGCCCCTCCTCGCGCAGGTTACGGATAAAGGCGATCATCACCAGGCCATTGAGCACCGCCACCCCCGACAAGGCGATGAACCCTACCCCTGCGGAAATCGACAACGGGATATCCCGTAGCCACAACGCCAGCACCCCGCCGGTCAAGGCAAACGGAATCCCGGTGAACACCAGCAGGCCGTCCTTGAGGTTGTTGAACATCATCAGCAGCAAGGCCATCACCAGCAGCAGCGCCACCGGCACCACCACCTGCAGGCGCTCGGCCGCCGACTGCAACTGCTCGAACTGGCCGCCCCAACGGGTCCAGTAACCTGGCGGGATCTGCACCTGCTCGCGCAGGGTCTGTTCGGCCTGCTCGACGAAGGAGCCCAGGTCACGCCCACGCACGTTGGCACTGACCACCACCACGCGCTTGCCATCTTCTCGGCTGACCTGATTCGGCCCAAGCTGCAGGTTCAACGTGGCCACCTGCGACAACGGGATGAAGCCGATCTGCGCTGCACCAGCTGCGGCGCTGGCGGGTACCGGAATCAGCAGGCTGCCCAAGCCATCGACATCGGTACGCAGCGTTTCGGACAGGCGTACTACCATGTCGAAGCGGCGATCGCCTTCGTACAAGGTGCCCGCCGTGCGCCCCCCGACGGCAATGGCGATGGCATCCTGCACATCGCCCACATTCAGGCCATGGCGCGCGGCCTTGTCGCGGTCGATGTCGATGGTCAGCACCGGCAGGCCGGTGGTCTGCTCGACTTTCACTTCAGAGGCGCCTGGCACCTGTTGCAGGCTGCTGGCGATCTGCGCGGCGGTGCGGTTGAGCACGTCCATGTCATCACCGAACACCTTCACTGCCACATCGCTGCGCACGCCGGAGATCAGTTCGTTGAAACGCAACTGAATCGGCTGCGACAGCTCGTAGTTGCTGCCCGGCACGCTGGCGGCAGCGCGCTGGACTTCGGCAATCAGCTCCTCGCGGGGTTTGCCCGGGTCGGCCCATTGCTCACTCGGGCGCAGCATCACGTAGGCATCGGAGATGTTCGGCGGCATCGGGTCGGAGGCGATCTCGGCGGTACCGGTACGGGCGAATACCCGCTCCACTTCCGGCACCTGGGCAATGATCGCCTGTTCCAGGCGCTGCTGCATGTCCACCGACTGCGACAGGCTGGTGCCTGGCACGCGTAGCGCCTGCAAGGCAAAGTCGCCCTCGCTGAGGCTGGGGATGAACTCGCTGCCCATGCGGCTGGCCATGACCCCAGACAACAGCACCAGCCCTGCGGCGCTGGCGAACGCCAACTTGCGCCGCCCCAGTACCCAGCCGAGCACCGGCGCATAGCGCTGGCGGGCGGTGCGCATGACCACGCCCTCTTCTTCCTTGACCTTGCCGGTGACGAACAACGCGATGGCCGCGGGCACGAACGTCACCGAAAGGATCATGGCCCCCAGCAGTGCCATCACCACAGTGAAAGCCATCGGGTGGAACATCTTGCCCTCGACCCCGGTCAGGGCAAAGATCGGCAGGTACACCACCATGATGATCAACTGCCCGTAGATCAGCGGCCGACGCGCCTCGCGGGCGGCGGCGAACACCTCATGGAAGCGTTCGGCACGGGTCAGCATGCGGCCATGACGCTGCTGGGCATGGGCCAGGCGGCGGATGGCGTTTTCGACGATCACCACCGCACCATCGACGATGATGCCGAAGTCCAGGGCGCCGAGGCTCATCAGGTTGGCGCTGACCTTGTTGCTGAACATGCCGGTGAAGGTAAACAGCATCGACAGCGGGATGACCATCGCGGTGATCAGCGCAGCGCGGATGTTGCCAAGGAACAGGAACAGCACGGCGATCACCAGGACGGCGCCTTCGACCAGGTTCTTCTTCACCGTGGCAATGGCTTTTTCCACCAGGTTGGTGCGGTCGTAGACCGTCACCGCGACCACGCCCCTGGGCAGGTTGCGGTTGATCTCGGCGAGCTTGGCCGCCACCGCCTGGGACACCGTGCGGCTGTTCTCGCCGATCAGCATGAACACCGTGCCCAGCACCACTTCGCGGCCGTTCTCGGTGGCCGCGCCAGAGCGCAGCTCTTCGCCCAGCCCTACCTGGGCAACATGGCTGACGCGGATCGGTGTGCCATCGACGCTGGCGATGACGATGTTGGCAATATCCTCGGCCGAGGCCACCTGCCCCGGCGCGCGGATCAGCAATTGCTCGCCGTTGCGTTCGATGTAGCCGGCACCGACGTTGGCGTTGTTGCGCTCCAGCGCCGCGATCAGGTCGTTGAGGGTGAGTTTGTAGGCCGCCAGGCGCTTGGGTTCGGGGGCGATCAGGTACTGCTTGGCGTGGCCGCCGATGCTGTTGACCTCGGCGACACCGGGCACGTTGCGCAGCTGCGGCTTGATGATCCAGTCCTGGATCACCCGCAGGTCGGTCGCCGTGTAGGGCGTGCCGTCATCCTTGAGCGCGCCCTCCTGGGCCTCCACCGTCCACAAGAAGATTTCGCCCAGGCCCGTCGAGATCGGCCCCATGCCGGCATCGATACCCTCTGGCAACTGCTCGCGGGCCACCTGCAGGCGCTCGTTGACCAGTTGCCGGGCGAAGAAGATGTCGGTGCCATCGTCGAAGATCACCGTCACCTGGGACAACCCCGAGCGTGACAGCGAACGTGTTTGTTTCAGCCCCGGCAGGCCCGCCATGGCGGTCTCGATGGCAAAGGTGATGCGCTGCTCGGTTTCCAGCGGCGAATAACCCGGCGCGGCCGTGTTGATCTGCACCTGGACGTTGGTGATATCAGGTACCGCATCGATCGGCAGTTTCTGGTAACTGTGGATGCCCACGGCAGCCATCAGCACCACGGCGAGCATCACCACCAGGCGCTGCTCGATGGCGAATTGGATCAGGCGTTCGAACATGCAAGCGTCCCCGCGATCAATGGCTGTGCTCGGCAGAAGCCTTGCCGAGCTCGGACTTAAGGACGAAGCTGCCGGCGGCAGCCACCTGCGTGCCGGCCGCCAGGCCTGCGGTGATTTCCACCTGGCCAGCGTCGCGGCGGCCGGTCTTCACCGGGCGGGCCTCGAACCCTTCGTCGGTGCGGGCGAACACCACTGTCTGCTCCTCCCAGTTCTGCAAGGCGCTCTCGGGCACGACGACGGCGGCATTGAAGCGCTCGACATTGACCGCGACGCTGACGAACAGCCCGGGGCGCCAGGCACCGTTGGGGTTGGCCAGGGTGGCGCGCACCGTGGCGGCGCGGTTCTGCTCGCCGAGCAGGCTGCCGACGTAGTTGACCTTGCCTTCGACTTCTGCGCCGAGGTCCGGCGCGCTGACGGTCACGCTGCGCCCAGTGGTGACCCGCGCGAGGTCGCGCGGTGCGACCGCGAAGGTGGCCCAGACCCGGCTGAGGTCCGACAGGGTGAAGGCATTGCTGGTCTCGTCGACCACCTCGCCCACGGTCAGGTGCTTTTCCACCACCACGGCATCGAAGGGGGCGCGCAATTCGTAGCGGTTTCCGGCACCGGCCGGGCCGACTGCTGCCACCTTCTGCCGGGCATTGGCCAGGGCGATCTCGGCCTCTTGCAAGGCCTGGCGCGCCTGCAGGTAGTCCTGCTCGGCGCTGATGCGTTCCTGCCACAGTTGCTGCTCGCGCTGGAAGGTCAGGCGCGCCAGTTCGAGACGATGCTGGGCGGCCTGCTGCTCGCTGCGCAGGTCGGAGATCTGCTGGCTGGCGATCACTGCCAGTACCTGGCCGCGCTTGACCGCCTGGCCGAGTTCGGCCTGCACCGCCTCGACCACACCCGGCACCCGTGGTACCACATGGGCCGTGCGGTCTTCGTCGAAACGGATCTCGCCAGGGAAGCTGATAGCGCTGCCCAGTTCGCGCGAGGCGGCCGTAGCAAGCTGGATGCCGGCCGACTCGATCTGGGCGATCGACAGGTGCAGTGCGCCTTCCTTTTCCTGGTGTTCTTCAGCACCTTCGATGCCGTGGCCATGGCTGTCTTCGCCTTTGCTGGCCTGGCTTGAGTTGCCGGTCCAGGCCAGGCCACCCACGCCGAGCACGGCAATGACAGCGGCCAGGAGAGCGAGTTTGCGGGGGTTAGTCATTGTTGCTCCTGCTGCTCGAATTTTTGCTCAAACCTTCAAGGTCGCCGTAGATCCGCTCGACCTGCGCCCGTGCATCGGTTGCTGCGGCCAGTGCCTCGAGGTACAGCCCGCGCGCATCGATCAACGTGCGTTGGGCATCGAGCACGTCGAGGAAGGCGAACTTGCCCATTTCGAAGCCACGGGTCGCGGTGTCCACGGCCTGCTGCGCCGACGGCAGGATGGTGCGGTCGTAGGCCTGCACCTCCTGCATCGCGGTGCGCCACTGATCGACGGCGCTGCGGGTTTCACTGCGCAGGCGCAGCTCCACCGCATTGCGCAGGTCGCGGGCCTGGTCGGCGCGGCGTGCAGCGGCCAGCACGTTGCCCTGGTTGCGGTCGAACAACGGCAAGGGCATCGACAGGCCCACCACGTTGACCCGCTCGCGGTCTTCGCGGCTGTACTGGCTGCCGACGCTGACGGTGAGGTTGGGAATGCGCAGGGCCTTTTCCGAGCCCAGCGACGCTTCGCCACGCTCGACCTGGGCAGCTGCCAGGCGCCATTCGGCGGTCTGTTCGACCTGGGCAAGCAAGGTGTCGGCTGAAGGGGCCTGGCCCGGTGACAGGTTGCTCGCCTGCAACGCGTCGAAGGTCGCCAGCGGGCTGCCGGTCAAGCGTCCCAGCGCCTGGTAGGCCACCGTACGTTGGGTTTCGGCGCGACGTACCTCGGCCTGAGCCTGAGCCAGCTGCACCTGCGCGCGGGTGGCTTCCACCGGCGATGACTGGCCTGCGCTGACCCGGCCCTGCACCACCCGCAAGCCGCGTTCGGTCAGCCCCTGCGACTGCTGCGCCAGTTCCACGGCAGTCTGCGCGCGCAGGGCGGCGTGATAAGCCTGGACCACGTCGGCACGCAGGCCATTGCGCTGGCGCTCCAGGTCCAGCTGGGCAATGGCCTGGCCGGCACCGGCCACAGCGATACGCGCACCGCGCTTGCCGCCCAGCTCCAATGGCTGGCTGAGGGTAACGGTGCTGGTGCTGGTCTCGCGGCGGGTGTCCTCCATTTCCCAGGCCAGTTCCGGGTTCGGGAGCAACCCGGCCTGGCGCCGCTCCCCCTCGGCAATACCGATTGCGCGGCCAGCTGCGGCCAGTTCAGGGTTGTTGGCAAAGGCGGCGCTCAGCGCCTCGGGCAGGCTCATGCCTTGCCCGGCCTGGGCACTGGCGGTGGCCGCCAGCAACAGGCTGAGCAAGGCGATCTTGCGGGGGGTGGGCACTTCGGGCGTCCTCGTCGGCGGGCGTTGGCGAGGAACTGTAAGGACGGGCGGTTATCGGGGCGGTGGCGTGAAAATTACAATTCTGTAATCCGGCTGGCAACGTAAACAAGTCCGATAATCGCCCACTTTGCCCTCCTGCGACAGCCGACCCAATTGACGGAATTAACCACCCGGTACAAACATAGAGGCATTCAACAACAACAAAGCGATGCCCGTCATGACGCCCCTTATTCTCGTGCTCAATGGCCCCAACCTGAACATGCTGGGGACCCGCGAACCCACCCAGTATGGCCATGAAACCCTTGCCGACCTGGCCCAGGGTTGCGCCGACACTGCCCAAGCCCACGGCCTGGAAATCGAATTCCGCCAGACCAACCACGAAGGCGAACTGATCGACTGGATCCACGCCGCCCGCGGTCGCTGTACCGGTATCGTGATCAATCCCGGTGCCTGGACCCACACCTCGGTGGCGATTCGCGACGCCCTGGTGGCCAGCGAACTGCCGGTGATCGAAGTACACCTGTCCAACGTGCACAAGCGCGAACCGTTCCGCCACCTGTCATTCGTTTCGTCGATAGCCGTCGGCGTGATCTGCGGCCTGGGCAGCCATGGCTACCGCATGGCCCTGAGCTACTTTGCCCAGATGCTCCAGGAGCCACGCGCATGAGCCAGCCTGCCATCCTTGCCGGCCTGATCGGCCGTGGCATCCAGCTGTCGCGCACCCCTGCCCTGCACGAGCACGAAGGCGACGCCCAGCACCTGCGCTACCTCTATCGCCTGATCGACGCCGACCAGCTCCAGCTCGAAAACAGCGCCCTGGCACAGCTGCTCGATGCTGCCCAGCACACCGGTTTTACCGGGCTCAACATCACCTTCCCGTTCAAGCAGGCGATCCTGCCGCTGCTCGATGAGCTGTCGGACGAGGCACGCGGGATTGGTGCGGTGAATACTGTGGTGCTCAAGGACGGCAAGCGGGTGGGTCACAACACCGACTGCCTGGGCTTTGCCGAAGGCCTGCGCCGCGGCCTGCCGGATGTGTCGCGCCGACGCGTGGTGCAAATGGGTGCTGGCGGCGCCGGCTCGGCAGTGGCCCATGCGCTGCTGAGCGAAGGGGTCGAGCAACTGGTGCTGTTCGAAGTGGACGCGGCGCGCGCCCAGGCGCTGGTCGACAACCTCAATGGCCATTTCGGTGCGGGTCGAGCGGTACTGGGCGAAGACCTTGCAGGGGAAGTGGCCGAGGCCGATGGCCTGGTCAACACCACGCCGGTGGGCATGGCCAAATTGCCGGGTACGCCACTACCGGTGGAGCTGCTTCACCCGCGCTTGTGGGTGGCTGAGATCATCTACTTCCCGCTAGAGACCGAACTGCTGAAAGCGGCGCGAGCGCTGGGTTGCCGCACGCTGGATGGCAGCAACATGGCGGTGTTCCAGGCAGTCAAGGCGTTCGAGCTGTTCAGTGGCAAACCGGCAGACGCCGAGCGGATGCAGGCGCATTTCGCCAGCCTCTCCTGACAGACCGCAACACCCTTTTCGCGGGCAAGCCCGCTCCCACAGGTTCACCGCAGGCATTGAAGTCGGCGTTTCACCTGTGGGAGCGGGCTTGCCCGCGAAGGGGCAAACACCGATCTAACCTTTTTCATCCAGCAGCGCCTGTATGACTTTCTCCTGCCCGGCATAGTCACCCTCACCAAAGTGCACATGCCGCACCTGCCCCTGGCGATCGACAAAGTAGTGCGCCGGCCAGAACTGGTTACCCCAGGCATTCCACACGTGGTAATCGTTGTCCACCGCCACCGGATACGCGATACCGAGGCGGGCCACTTTGCTCTTCAACTGGCCCACATCATGCTCGTAGTCGTATTCCGGCGTATGCACCCCCACCACCACCAAGCCTTGGTCGGCATAACGCCGCGCCCAGTCGTTGACGTGCGGCAGGCTGCGCTGGCAGTTGATGCAGTCCCAGGTCCAGAAATCCACCAGCACCACCTTGCCCTTGAGCGCCTGGCTATCCAGCGGCGGCGAGTTGAGCCATTGGCTGGCCCCGGCCAGCGACGGCATGGCGCCGTAACGTTCGCGAGCCATCAGTTGCCCTCCGGCCAGGCCCAGGCCAACCAGCGCCAGGGCCACGCCCCCCACTTTCAACAACAGCCGACGATCAGTTGTCATGGCAACCGCTCGTGGCGTAGGTGCGGTATTCAACGCTCTCTTTCTGGCCTTTTGAATCGAGGTAATCCATGCGGGTCTTGACCGGGCCACAGGCGTTGCTCTGGTCATCTTTCACCGACAGCACTTTCTGTACGTCCAGATGGTCGCCGTAGCGGTAGTGCATCACGCTGGCATCGTTCATCGATGTGGTGCTGGCATTGGCGGCAACGGCCGCGAAGCTGAGCACGGCGAACAGGCTGGCGCTGGCGATAGTCTTGAAGTTCATGGCATGTCTCCTTTGCAACACTTTCAGGGGTGGGGATCAGTGCTCCCCGGTTGCTAGCCATTTCACCCCTGCCAGGTATCTCGCATGTGTCGCCTTATCCTGTGATCTGCTTCCTCCTGTATCTGTAGCCGGTGCAGATACACTGCAATACAAAACCCCACAGGCAAGCCGCAACGCGCTCGGTACACTGCGCCCACTCCCCCTGAACAGGAACACCGCGAATGGAACATGTCGATCACATCCTGATCGTCGACGACGACCGTGAGATCCGCGAGCTGGTCGGCAACTACCTGAAGAAAAACGGCCTGCGCACCAGCATCGTCGGCGACGGCCGGCAGATGCGCGCATTCCTCGAAGCCAACAGCGTCGACCTGATCGTGCTCGACATCATGATGCCCGGCGACGACGGCCTGCTGCTGTGCCGCGAGCTGCGCGCCGGCAAACACCGCAACACGCCGGTGCTGATGCTGACCGCGCGCAATGACGAGACCGACCGCATCATCGGCCTGGAAATGGGTGCCGACGACTACCTGACCAAACCCTTCTCCGCCCGCGAACTGCTGGCCCGTATCAATGCCGTACTGCGCCGCACACGCATGCTGCCGCCCAACCTGACCATCAGCGAAAGCAGCCGTCTGCTCGCCTTTGGCCAGTGGCGCCTGGACACTACCGCCCGCCACCTGCTCGACAGCGAAGGCACCCTGGTGGCCCTCAGTGGCGCCGAATACCGGCTGCTGCGCGTGTTCCTCGACCATCCGCAACGGGTGCTCAGCCGCGAACAGCTGCTGAACCTGACCCAGGGCCGCGAGGCGGACATCTTCGACCGCTCCATCGATCTGCTGGTCAGCCGCCTACGCCAGCGCCTGGGCGACGACGCCCGGGAGCCGAGCTGCATCAAGACCGTGCGCAGCGAGGGGTATGTGTTCTCACTGGCCGTGCAACTGCTCGAGACGCCGTCATGAAATGGCCACGCACCCTGGCCTCGCGCCTGGCGTTGATCTTCATCACCGGCCTGGTCCTGGCCTATGGTCTGTCGTTCAGCCTGCAGGCCTACGAGCGCTACGTCAGCAGCCGCTCGATGATGCTCAGCCACCTGGAACAGGACGTCACCACCTCGCTGGCCATCTTCGAGCGGCTGCCTGCCGACGAGCGCGCCAGCTGGCTGCCGCGCCTGGAACGTCACACCTATCGCTACCGCCTGGACCAGGGCCAGGCAGGCACTCAGATGGCCAGTGACGACCCGCCCATGGCTGCCGAATCGATCGTCAAGGCGATCGGCGACCGTTACAAGCTGCGCTTCCAGGCAATACCCGGGCCGACCCAGCACTTTCAGGTTCACCTGCACCTGGCCGACGGCGCGCCGCTGACCATCGATGTCACTCCCACGCCGGTGCCGGTGGCGAGCTGGTTGCCGCTGGTACTGCTGATCCAGCTCGGCGTGTTGCTGTTCTGCACCTGGCTGGCAGTGCGCCTGGCTATCGGCCCGCTGACACGCCTGGTACAGGCGGTGGACGACCTCGATCCGGACAAGCCCGGCTTACAGCTGGACGAAAGCGGCCCACGCGAAGTGCAGTACGCTGCCGTAGCCTTCAACGCGCTGCAGGCACGTATCGCCGCTTATTTGAAAGAACGCATGCAATTACTCGCGGCCATTTCCCACGATCTGCAAACACCGATCACACGTATGAAACTGCGGGTCGAGGTCATGGAGGATGGCAGCGAAAAGGACAAGCTCTGGCATGACCTGGACGCCATGGAGCACCTGGTGCGCGAAGGCGTAGCCTACGCCCGCAGCATGGACATCAACACCGAGGCGCCCTGCCGGATCAACCTCGATGCCTTCCTCGACAGCGTGGTGTTCGATTACCAGGACAGCGGCGCCCAGGTGGAGCGCCACGGAAATACCGGCAGCCTGCTGGAAACCCGCCCGCATGCGTTGCGCCGCGTGCTGGTGAACCTGGTGGACAACGCCCTGAAGTTCGCCGGCAAAGCACAGCTTGAAGTCAGCCGCGAGCGGGGCAAGACGCTGATACGGGTACTCGATGAAGGCCCCGGGATCCCCGCCGAAGAGCTGGACGAAGTACTCAAGCCGTTCTACAGGGTAGAGAGCTCCCGCAATCGCAGTACCGGCGGTACCGGCCTTGGGCTGGCCATTGCCCAGCAACTGACGCAAGCCATGGGCGGGCGATTGACCTTGAGCAACCGCAAAAGTGGCGGGTTGTGCGCGCAGATCGAGCTGTAACGACAGACGCGGCGGCCTGTACGGGCCGCCTTACAGCCTCAAGAGCTACAGTCCGATACACAAAGCCGCTTTCACCGACACACTGCAGATACCCATCCCCCACACACTCCCGGTCACACAACGACACCCCGGGAGACCTCACCCATGAAGCCGCTCACCCTGCCCTCCGGCTGGAAGCTGTTCGCCGCCTTGGCCGGACTGACCCTGTGCATGACCGCCGCGGTACTGCTCAGCTATCCGCCCGGTGCCGATGGCCTGCGCAGTGCCATCCGCGCCACTGCACGCAGCTCTTTCGCGCTGTTCCTGCTGGCGTTCCTGGCCTCGTCACTGGTCACCTTCCTGCCTGGCAGCGGCAGCCGCCGGTTGCTCCGCGAGCGGCGCTACGTGGGTCTGGCCTTTGCCTTCTCGCATACCGTGCATGGCCTGCTGATCTACCGCTACGCCCAGCAATTCCCTGAGCTGTTCTGGGCCGGGCGCACGGTCACCACGAGCCTGCCTGGCAGCATCGGTTACCTGTTCCTGCTGTTGCTCACCCTGACCTCGTTCAAGGCGCCGATGCGCCTGCTCGGCGGGCGCGCCTGGAAAGCCCTGCACAGCACCGGCATGTGGGTATTGGCCGGGGTGTTCTGCCTGTCGTTCTACAAACGTATCCCCATGGGTGGCTGGTACCCACTGGCGTTCGCCCTGATGTTCAGCGCCATGGCCCTCAAGCTCACCGCCAAGTTGGCCCAACAGCAGCGCCGCACTGCTTCTGCCCTTTCCTGAAACGAGATGACCACCATGACCACACTGACCCGCACTTTCATGACCTTCGATCGCGTCGGCAGCTGGAGCGCCGACCTGCCGTTGCGGCTGTTCCTGGCCTGGGAGTTTTTCGAGTCCGGCTGGGAGAAATTCAACGGCAGCAACTGGTTCGACGATCTGCAGGCTAACTTCCCGTTTCCTTTCAATGTGCTGCCGGCGGAGTTCAACTGGCAGTTGTCGATGTGGGCGGAGCTGCTGCTCCCCCTGCTGCTGCTGCTTGGCCTGGGCACAAGGCTGGCATCGGCCGGGCTGATGGTGGTGACCGTGGTGGCGATTGCTGCAGTGCATTGGCCCAGCCACTGGTCAACCTTGGCAGAACTGGCCCAGGGGTATGCCATCACTGACCAGGGCTTCGGCAACTTCAAATTGCCGCTCATCTATCTGGTAGCCCTGCTGCCGCTGGTGCTCAAAGGCTCAGGGCGCTTGAGCCTGGATCACTGGATCAGGAACCGCGTAATGGGGTAAGGACCAGAGGGGCTGCCAGGCAGCCCCTTCAGCCGTCATCGCGTACCGATGACGACACCCTGGTCACGCAGGTTTTCGAGGAGCGCCCAGCCCTCCTGCTGATCCGCAGCCAGTGCACGCAAACGCTCCCGCCCCGTGCCCTGAACCTGGGTCAGCAAACGGTAGGCCATGGGCGAAAGCCGGGCAAAACGCACCTGCAATGCGGCATCGCGATAGACCAACAGCAAAGTCGGCAAGGCAGGCGGCTCAACCGGCTGATACGCCGGGCCGATGCGCTCCACTGGCCAACGATAGGCCAGCACCCTTGCCGTGTTCGATAGCAACGGCTCGCCTTTCAACAGGTCACCGTGCGGATCATGGTCAGGATCCTGGGCATCGCTCAGGTACAACTGCGATTCGATCAGCTCATAGTGGGCCAACTCCCGCTGCCAGGGGGTGTCTGGCTCGATGCCTTGCAGATAATCGACGAAGGCATCCGCGACCCGGGTTAACAACGGCGAGCGGCAGCGGTAGTTGGCGTAGAAGTCATGCACTCGCGCATGCCAGCACTGATCACCCAGTGTCTTGCACAACACCGGAAAACTCCCCGCCAGCAACGCCTCGATACCACCGTAGAACAATTCCCTGTACAGCTTCAGACGCCGGTCTTCGAGACCGACCGGTGGCGCATGGCGTTCAGGGTCTCGCAGGTGACGAGCCAGGCAGAGTTGCTGTTCACGCAATACTTCGTGCATGCACCACCTCCTGCTGCACGGTACGAATGTGCGCAACTTCTGCCAGCAGCTCGTCCATGGATGGGTAATTGAAGTCGCGTTCGAGCACGGTAGGCTGGATGCCAAAACGTTCGCAGGCACTGGCGAACAGTGCCCAGACCTGCGGCTTCACCGCTGCGCCGTGGGTGTCGACCTTGAGGTCGGGCGCTTCGTCATGGTGCCCCGCCAGATGCATGCCCGTGACCCGCTTCACGGGAAGCCCCTGCAGAAATGCCAGTGCGTCGTACCCGTGGTTGCAGGCATTGACGAAGACATTGTTGACGTCCAGCAGCAGTTCGCAGTCTGCCTCGTCGAGCACCGCCCGAATGAACGCCAGCTCCTCCATCGCCTGGTAGGGGGCGGCGTAGTAGCTGATGTTTTCGATGGCTATGCGCCGTTGCAGCACATCCTGCACCTGGCGAATACGCGCGCTGACGTGCCTTACGGACGCTTCGGTGAAAGGCAGCGGCAGCAGGTCGTAGAGGTGACCATCATCGCTGCAGTAGCTCAGGTGCTCGCTGTAGAGGTGTACCTGATGATGGTCGAGGAACCGGCGGATCTGCTCGAGCAGTTCACGATCCAGTGGCAAGCTGCCGCCCAGCGACAGCGACAGGCCGTGGCAGGCCAGGGGGAAGCGCTCGGCCAGCTGTGCCAGGCCCCGGCCAAAGGCGCCACCGACACCAATCCAGTTTTCCGGGGCACATTCCAGGAAGTCCACTGCACCTGCGTCCAGCGCCAGCAACTCGGGCATCAGGCTGCGACGCAGGCCGAGACCGGCGTGCATGGGCGTGGTTTTCATCTTTGAGTCTCCATAACAAGCACAATGCCCCGCCTGACCAGCAGGCGGGGCGTTGCCACATCTCTCAAGGATTCGGTTAAGGATTAACCTTCAGCGTGGTTGCCACTGCCACCACATTTGCCTTCACCGCACTTGCCTTCGCTTTTGCCGGCCTTGCCACTGCCGCCACATTTACCTTCACCGCACTTGCCTTCACTCTGGCCGGCCTTGGCGCTGCCACCGCACTTGCCCTCTGCGCACTTGCCCTCGCCCTGGGTCTTGGCCGAAGCCAACGCGTAACCCTGGGACAGAGGTTCGACAGCGAACGCCTGGCTGCCGATGGCCATGCTGCCGATAAGCGCAGCGCCGAGCAGCCCGAGTTTGTTGCATGCTTGCGTCATGGTGAAGCTCCACTTGGGGTGAGAATGTGGAGCCATTCAACCGTTCAGGGGAATGGGCCGATATCGCCTGATTCGGCTGCCCATGTAGGACACGGCCAACCGTTCGGGAAGGTCGCCGCCACTCAATCTTCCAAGGGTTTAGGCGGGGCGGCAGGTTTGGCCGGCTTCGCCGGCTTGCTGTCCTTGGCCTTGGGTTCAGGTGCGGCCGCCGCTACGGGCTCTGGCGCACGCGCGGCCTTTTCGCTGGCTGGCAGCTCGTCGACGGCCTTGAAGATCAACTGCGGGTCGATCTTCTCGCCGGACTCATCATCCTTGAGCACGTGACGCTCACCGTCCATACCCACCAGGATCACCTTGGTACCCTTGCTGGCACCCAGCTTGAGCTCGCGAATAAGGGCCATCGTAGTCTGCTGTTCAAGGTTCTTGTCTTCACGCTTGCCCATCATCTGGGCAACGCTGAACAGCACCAGGTTGCGCTCTTTGAAACCCGCCTGGGTAGCAGGGTCCTTGAGAGCTTCATTCAACCCTCGCAAGGTGGGGTCGGCACTGCTTGGTGCGATAACGACCAATGGCCTGGCCTTGCCAAGCTCCTTGGCCAGTGGCGCGTCACTGTCGGCAGCAAACAGCGGACCGGCGACAGCGAGCAAGGTGGCGAGGGTCAGTGACCGGAAGAGCATGCGAATCTCCTTATTGTCCCGATATATCAATGACTACAGATCATGGAGAAAAATCCGATCTGGAGCCTAAACCACTTCGAACAAGGGATGGCCAGGGAAAAGTAACTGGTAATTTCCAGCCCGCCCCTGGCCAATGACGCCGCTGTCAGCCGCTGCTGCCATCGATATAGAGCATAGCCCAAAGCCGTCACCGGTATCAGCGCGCCTCGATGGCAGGGTCGTCTGGCCCGACTTGCAGCGCATTGAGCGTCAGGTCGAGCATCAGGCCACGCCGGGCTGCACGTTGTTCCCCAAGGATGGCATCGGCATGCAGGCGGCGGGTTTCATCCGTCAGCGTGTCATCGTCCAGCACGGCATCCAGGCGCCGCCGGAAAGGCCTGTCGAGCTGGAGGAAACGTTCGGGGTGGGCACGCTCCAGGTACGTCTGCCAGAATGTGCGGTCGACCATCGAGCGAGCAATTTCTTCCTGCGTCTGGTTTTCCTCTACCCGCGCGGCGGCTCGCTCCAGCTGCTCATCGGTTACGCCCGCTATTTGCCCAAAACTCATATCCCCGACTTCAATGGGCAGGTTCAGCCGAGTACGCAAGCCGACGCGATAGGCAAGCCCTACCTCGCTTTCATCAGGGTTGCCACCGCGTTGGAGAATGTCCTGCAAGGCAATTCGGTCGACTTCATCCAGGCGCCAAAGGCGTACTCCAAGCGCCAGCAAAGCCTGCTCCGTATTGCCCCGCACATCGGTGCGCGCCCGCCAAACCAGCACATTCAACTCAAGATTGCTCAGGCACCAGGTGGCGCCGTCCTGGCAGCCCCACTCATCATTGGCAACAGCCAACAGTTCTTCACGCAATGCCGGCTCCGTAGCCATCGCCTGCAGCAGCGCAAGTATCCGCTGGGCGAGCGCCTGGGCATTGATCTGGAAATCGGCGGACTGCAACAACTGCTGCAGCACGCGAAAGAAGCGGTTCGCAGGTTCGCCAACGTCCACCGCTTCCCAAGCCGCGATCATTACACCGCGGTAACGCGGGCCGATGGCGTCGCCCCACACTCCGCGCGCCCGTGCGTACTGCTCCTGGAGCAGCGCCTCGTCAACTGGCAGGAAAGGCGCGAACAGTGAGGCCTGAAGGCGCAGCGACTCAGCTTCGCTCAGAGGGTTTCCAGCTAGCCTGATGCGCCGGCGTATGTCGATGGGCAAGCGGAAGAATTCCTCCGGAATCTGCCGGATACGATTCTCCCGCATATCCATGAACAAGAGGTTTGCACGGCTGTTGAACGCATGGGGGAAATGCGTAAGCCCGGTGCTGCGCAGGCTCAGCCAACGCAGCGAGGCCAGGCCATTGAGGGTGAATGTACGCCCCAGCGGGTTGAACGACAGGTCGATGTACTCGAGGGTCGAGGCGCTGGCCAGTGTGGCGGCCTGGCTGATGGTAAGCACGATCTGGTTGTCGGTCAGGCTCAACTGCCGTAAATGCGGCATCTGCAGCAAGGGCTGCGGTAACCGGGTCAGCAGGTTGCCACCCAGGTCCAGGCTGCGCAGACGCGGGAATGCCAGGAGAAAACTCTGCGGAACCTCTTCAAGCTGCAGGCGTAGCAATGACAGGTCGGAGACATGGGGGAAACTTACCTGGGCCGGGAGTTCCGGCAAATCCCCGACCCGGTTGTTGTAGATGACAATCCGGTAGTTGTCCTCAGTGTCGATGTGGGACTCTGCATCCGTAACCATTCGCCGCCAGCCGTTGATCAACGTGTCGCGTACATTGCCCCGATCTTGCTGCGTTTCACCTTCGGCCTGCGCGACCCAGGCACGGAGCACATTCTGCAGCACTGTGTACTGCTGACGCAGGGCCGACAGTACATCCTCTACCGGGCGCCTCGAACGCTGGACATTGGCTGCCCACGCCGCCACTTGTTCATCGCTGAACGAAGGGTACAGATCACGCAACATCGCTGCCAAGGACCTGTTGGCACGCCTGGTCCTGGTCCCTGACGAATTGCTGCCACCCAAGGGATAACCCAGCCGCCCCTGCGCCCAGCGCTGTGGCGGGCGAAAAGCACCGGGGCGCAATGGGCTGAGCACACTTACCACCTCGGCTCGACGGCGGATGGCTTCGCGCGCCAGCATCACTCGCAGATTGTGCGCAAAAGGGTCGCCAATCTGCATGGCCTGGCGCTGCTGTGACGAATAGGCGGCGGCCATCACCTCGAACAGCTCTCCCGCATTGCCCTGCGCAAGCCCTTGCCCATCGATCAGTTGGAAGGTGCCATAGGCGTGCACCAGCGCGAATGGCTCGACACCTTGTTCGGTCGCCAGCAGCAGCGGCCCGTTCATCGAACCTTCGAACAGACGCCAGCGTAGCCCTTCTGCAGCACCAGGCAGATATTTGAGAAGCGCGAGAACCACGCGTGCCAGGTCAGCGTTTTGTGGGGTGTCCAGGAAGAAGGCTTCGAAAACCCTGACAGCGCGGGTGCTGGCGGCACTGCGCCTGGCCGCCTCGGACAGGCTCAACGACACGCGGCCAGTTTCCAGCAAGCGCCGCCGATCCTCACCACTGGCCGCCGCCAGCAATGCCTGCGCAGCACGCGGATGCAAGCTGGGGAACATTCTGCGCAGGGTGGCACTTGCCGTACTGTCGCTGGCCTGCACGGCATCATACAGATGGCCGAGCAGCGTGCGACGCTGCGTCCATACCAATTCGGCCAAGGCCTGGTCGGATGCCTCGCTTGCCCCCGGCAGGCGCCGGGCATGCTGCAACACGGTGACATCCTCGACTTGCTGGCCTGCGCGCAAGCGGTTAACAAGCTGCCTGATGCGCTGCGCGAGCCGGCAGCGCTCGGCGGTATCGAGCATGCCCGGCTCCGGGGCACGACCGTACACATGCAAGGCGCGCAGGTGCTCTGCCTCCAGCCCGTGGATGTTCAGCACCTCGTCGATCTGTTCGTCGCTCATCTGGTTCAACGGTTCACCCAGCCGACGGAACATCCGCCGAGTGTCATCCCACTGCGCGGGCTGCTCGCTCCACACCCGCCAGGCACCCGCGCCATTGTGGCGCAAGGATGGCCCATTGCCGTCGCGCGGTCGCAGTTGCCATTGGCCAGGGTCAGCTTCGACGACGGGGTAATGATGCCCATCCATTTCCACCCATGCAGCCCCGTCCAGGCGCAGGATGCCCAGGGCATCACGCGATGCCGCAGCGCTTGGCACGCCAGAACGGTAAGGCGCCAGGTCCTGCTGCCAGAGCTTGACGCTGCCGTCTTCCAGGCGTGCGGGCAGCATGGCATCGACCACCGCCGAACGTGACCACACACGCTGCACCGCGGTAACACCAACGACCGCGGCTGCGATCGTCGCCAGGTCGATGGCGACATTGCTCAGGTGCTCCAGCGCCTCCTGCGCGTCCTTTTCGTGCAGCGCCTCAAGGCCATGGTAGACCTCACCCATCACCTCCCACACGGTCAACGCAAGCAACCCCAGACCGATGCCTGGCACGAAAAGCCCGGCAACGTTTAGCAACAGCCAACCTTCCGCAGCCAGACGCTGGTCGTGGGCACGCTGGGCGTCGCGATCCAGACGCGCCACGGGCATGGCGATCGTCGCCGCGTCTTCTTTTATCTGCCTGATACGCGACTGGGCGAGTCTAATGAACAATGGGGCTGGATAAGGCCGCAACTGCGGCTTCAGGTCGAAGCTGGCCCAGACCGGCAAGTCGTCGAAAACGGGAACCGCCCTGCCAAAGAAGGCCTGGCTGTCACGCCGAAGCACGAACCGGCTGAAAAAGCCCTGATAAGACTTGACGCGTAAGCGGTGTCCCAGCTCACGGTTGAGCGCGTTCAAACTGTCGAATGCAGTCCAGGGAGCGACCGGGTCACCGGGTATATACATCAGCAAGCGCCGGGTGGTGTTGAACAGAACGCCCTGATCAATCACTTCGAGCACCACCACCTGCTCCAGCGTGCAGCCCAACAGGGTCAGGCGCCTGGGCTCGACCAGATCGCCGGCAAGGCGCAGCAGAACGCCTTCACGGCACATGGCTGTCAACAGCCTGAGTTCACTATCATCCAGGCGACCGTCCTGCCTGGCCTTGTGTGCGTCCACCAGCATGGCATGACGGCATGCGTCCACCAGCAACGTCTTGACGCTTTGGCTGTCATCCGCAGGCTCCAGGATCGAATCGAGGTGACGCTGGTAACGCTCGCCCAGGTCCAACTCACGGCACAGGGCTGCAAACTCGATAGCCGTCGGTAATCTACCGCTGACCCGACAGGGCACAAGCAGACGGTTGCCTGCGGGTTGCCCACCCGCCTGGGTCTGATCCGCGGTGAAATTGCGCAGCACCACCTCCAGCAATGGTTTTTCTTCGTACACCACTTCAGTCAGGTGGACGCCAACCGGTTGCGTGTTGATCACCGGTTCGCGTCGGCCTGCAATGAACCGCATCCGATGTGCATTGCACCTGAGGCCATGTCGCTCGGCGAGCGCGCGCTCCAGTGCCGAAGCGACGAACCGATCGATGCCCTCGATGCGTGCCAGCAGCGTGTTCAGGCGCTGGCGGCAATTCAGGCTGCTGGCAAGCGCCTGACTGAGCACAGGCCATTGGTCGACCGGCACTTTTCGTATCCAGTCGGGCAGGCGTTTGCCAATGACCTCGTCCTGAAATGCCTCGCTAAGCTGGTGCCGAGAGAGAAACCGCTGCGTGTCGGCGTGCAATGCAACGGTAGCTGGGGTATCGCCATTCGGCGGAGTGTCGGGTGGTAAGGCGCCCATGTTCGCTGCTTCCTGAAAGAAAGCAGCCAGCCTATGTCGAGCACCTTGGGCGAGGTGCCAGATAGCTAACGCCCGCACTCAGAACAAGAGCAGTTGCCGGTCTGTCAAAGCCGCGAAATCATCACCGACAAACGGCAGAATGGCATCTGCCACCGGCTGCAGTTGACGGCTCAGGTAGTGCTCGTAGTCGATTGGCGACTGGCGATTCTCCATCGGCTCAGGGCCCGCCGTGGTGATGACGTAGCTGATCCAGCCGCCATTCTGATATTGCCGGGCACGGCCCAGGCGGCTGTTGTATTCATCGGCCAGGCGCGCCGCACGTACATGGGGGGGGACGTTGCGCTGGTAGTCGGCCAACGGGCGACGCAGGCGCTTGCGATAGATCAGCAGCTCATCCAGCTCACCGGCCAGGGTCTGCTGCACGAAGCCGCGCACATAGTCGCGATACGGCTGGCCCCGGAACACACGCTCGTACAGCGCCTGCTGGAACTGACGGGCCAACGGCGACCAGTCGGTACGCACCGACTCTAGCCCCTTGTAGACCATGCCCTCGCTGCCGTCTGCACGCTGCACCAAGCCGGCGTAACGCTTCTTGCTGCCCTCCTCTGTACCGCGGATGGTCGGCATCAGGAACCGCCGGTAATGCACCTCGAACTGCAGTTCCAGCGCACTTTCCAGCTTCACGGTTGCCAGCAGGTGCTCGCGCCACCACTGGTTGACCCGCGCCACCAGATCATGGCCGATACGCGCCGCCGCCTCTTCGTCATGGGCGCCCTTGAGCCAGACGAAGGTGGAATCGGTGTCGCCGTAGATCACCTCGTAACCCTGCGCTTCGATCAGCGCGCGGGTCTGGCGCATGATCTGGTGGCCACGCATGGTGATCGATGAGGCCAGGCGTGGGTCGAAGAAACGGCAACCACTGGAGCCGAGCACGCCGTAAAAGGCATTCATGATGATCTTCAGCGCTTGCGACAGCGGCGCATTGCCCTCGCGTTTGGCCGCTTCCCGGCCTTGCCAAACGCGCTCGACGATGGCCGGCAGGCAATGCTCGGTGCGCGAAAAGCGCCCGCCGCGAAAACCTTCTACCGAATGCTCGTCATCGGCCAGTCGCAAGCCTTCGACCAAACCGACCGGGTCGATCAGGAAGGTGCGGATAATCGAGGGATACAGGCTTTTGTAGTCGAGAACCAGCACCGAGTCGTACAGGCCTGGGCGCGAGTCCATGACGAAACCGCCGGGGCTGGCTTCCTCCGGGCGGCTGCCAAGGCTGGGCGCGACAAAGCCCATGCGGTGCATGTGCGGGATATACAGGTGGCAGAATGCGGCGACCGAACCGCCACTGCGGTCCACCGCCAAGCCAGTGACCGATGAACGCTCCAGCAGAAAGTCGAGCAGCCGGGTGTGGGCGAAGATGCGCGTGACCAGCTCGCAGTCCTTGAGGTTGTAGCGGGCAAGCGCAGGCTTGTCCTCGGCGAAGCGGCGGTTGATCTCGTCCATGCGCTGGTAAGGCGTGTCGATGGCCTTGCCTTCTCCGAGCAAGGTCTGCGCGACGCTTTCGAGGCTGAACGAGGGAAAGCTCCAGGTCGCCGAGCGCAGCGCTTCGATGCCGTCGATCAGCAGGCGCCCTGGGGCATCGGCGAACACGTGGCCACCACCGGCATGGCTGCGCAAGGTCATCGGCGCGCCGTTGCGCCCCAGTGCCAGCGGCACTTGCAACAGCTTGGCGTGCTCGTGCAGCAGGCGCAGGTCGAACTGGATCAGGTTCCAGCCGATGATCGCATCTGGATCGTGCTCGGCCAGCCATTGGTTGAGGCACACCAGCAACTCGGCACGGTCGGCACAGTAGCGCAGGTCGAAATCCAGGTCGCCGGCTTCGCCGTTGGGCGGGCCGAGCATGTACACCTGGCGCTGGCCACAACCTTCAAGCGCGATGCTGTAAAGCTCGCCGCGTTCGCTGGTCTCGATGTCCAGCGACACCAGGCGCAAGGTTGGGCGGTAGTCCAGGCACGGCTTGAGCTGGGCGTCGCAGTACACACCGTGCTCATCCACCTTGCCGGTGAACTGCACCGGGGCGGTGATGAAGCGCTCCATCAGGTAGCGCTCCGGGGGGCGGATATCAGCCTCGAACACATCGATGCCGGCGGTACGCAGGCGCTGCTCCAGCTGCATCAGCTGACGGTGCTGGCGGGTGTAGAGGCCGAGCATGGGGCGCTGGTCAAAGTCTTTCAAACGCAGCGGCTTGAGCTGCGCGCCCGCTTCCTTGGCCAACAATACCCGAGCGTGTTCGGCCTGCGCCTGCGGGATGAAGGCCACCGATTCCTGGGGGGCCAGGCGCAATAGCCGTGGCCCGGCATCTGTGGCCAGCCAGAATTCCACACAGGTGCCATCGGGCGTGTCATGCCAATGCCGGGTCAGGACAAAGCCCTGCTGCAACTCCACCGCGTCGACCTCTGCTGAAAAAGACGATTCTACGCTAGCGCGGCCCCGCCACGAAGCCGCTTCTGCGCGCTGCCAGTACCACCAGCAAGGCGATTGCGACCAGTGCCAACACTACACTGCCGAACGCCTCGACGCCCACCGCGGCCAACAACAGGCCACCGACGATCCCGCCCAGGGCAATGGCGCTGTTCCACACCGTCACCAGCATCGACTGCGCAACATCGCCCCCCTCACCCGCCGCATCGGCGCAGGCGGTTTGCAACAGGGTCGGCGCGCCGCCGTAGGTCACCCCCCATAGCGCAACGCTCAGGTAGATGGCCCATGGCCAGGCCTGCCCCAGCAACAGGGTAGCCAGGGCAAACCCTGCCAGACTCAGTACGACCAGCGTGCGCAGGTGGTGATCGACCAGCAGGCCCACCAGGCCGATCCCAGCCAGCGCCGAAAGACCGAACAGCATCAGCACCTGGCCGATATCGGCCGCCATGCCCGCTGCGGCCAGCAACGGCACGATGTAGGTGTAGAGCATGTTGTGGCCGAGGATCCAGGTGAGGATCACCAACAGCACCAAGGCCACGCCTGGCGTACGCAGTACCTGAAACGCTGATGGGCGCTTGCCGGAGGCCTGCCCTGGATAATCAGGCACAGCTTTGAGCACCCACGCCACCAACAGCAGCGCCACCAGCGTGACCACGGCGAAGGTGGCGCGCCAGCCAAGCCCCGCTCCCAGCCATGTGGCAATCGGCAAACCCAATGACAGCGCAATCGGCTGGCCGAGCATGGCCACGGCCATCGCCCGCCCCTGCAGTGCTGCTGGCACCATGCGCCGGGCATGCCCGGCAATCAGGCCCCAGGCCAATCCGGCAGCGGCGCCGGTGAGAAAGCGCAGCAGCAGGGTCAGGGTGTTGGAAGGCGAGATGGCGGTCAGGCCGTTGAACAGCACAAAGCCGACAATGGCCAGCAAGAGCGCTCGGCGCCGGTACCAGCCTTGGGTCAGGGTCACCAGCGGGATGGCTGTCAGCAACGAACCCAGTGCGTATGCGGTCACCCATTGCCCGGCCATGGCCTGGCTGATGTGCATGCCATCGGCGATCTGGTCGAGCAGGCCCGCCGGGAGGGTCTCGCTGAGGATGGCGATGAAGCCGGTCATGGCCAGCGCCAGCAGCCCGCTCAAGGGCAGGCGTTCGGCGCGGGTCAGAGAAGCAGTGGATGTCTGGGACATTGCAGGATGCCTTGTGGTTTCGATCAAGGCCGACAGTCTGCAAGGCCCCAGATTGCGGAAAAAGACGGTTACAATGCCGCTCACCCAGGACGTCGGTGTCCGCAATCAGGAGCGCACAATGGACAGCCTCAGCGGCTTCATGGTCTTCAATCGGGTCGCCGAAACCCGCAGCTTCGTCGCCGCCGGCCAGTCGCTGGGGATCAGTGCCTCGGCCGTGGGCAAGCGTGTGGCGCGCCTTGAGAGTCGCCTGGGTGTACGCCTGTTCCACCGCAGCACCCGCAGCATCACCCTGACCGCCGAGGGGACGCTGTTTCTCGAGCGCAGCCGGCGCATCCTGGCCGAGATCGAGGCCACCGAACAAGAACTGTCGCAGGCCAGCGAAACACCACGCGGCCGCCTGCGCGTAAGCCTGCCTCAGGTGACCGGGTTGGTGATGCCGGCCTTGGCCGAATTCATGGAACGCTACCCAGAGGTGGAACTGGACCTGGAGTTCACCGACCGCATGGTCGATATCGTCGGCGAAGGCTTCGATGTGGTGATGCGCGGCGGCCAGCCGCTGGACTCGCGGCTCAATGCCAAGTTTCTCGGGCACTTCCAGCACTGCCTGGTGGCCTCGCCCGAGTACTTGCACACGCGTGGCACACCGCTGCACCCGCGCGAACTCGGCGCACACAGCTGCCTGCACTACCGCTTCCCCAGCAACGGCAAGCTGGAAACCTGGCCGCTGCGCCAGGAGCACCCGGAACAGGGCTACGACATCCCCATATCGATGGTCTGCAACCATGTCGAGACGCGTATCTGCTTCGCCCTCAACCACCGTGGCATCACCTGCCTGCCAGACTTCAGCGTGCGACGCGAGCTGGCCGCTGGCACCCTGGTGAGCGTGCTTGACGGCTTCATCGAACGGCGCGGCAGCTTCTACCTGCTGTGGCCGTCCGGGCGCCACGTGCCACCCAAGCTGCGGGTGTTCATCGACTTCATGCTGGAGCGCGTGTTCAGCCGTACAGGTAGTTGATGTCCTTGTAGCCCAGCGGCGGCACCTGGCCGAGCAGGTACTCGCGCAGCTTGTGCATCTGCCGCGCCTTGGGGCTGCTCTTGAGCCAGGTCATGTAATAACCGTCACCGGTCGACACGGCATGCTTGTACGGCGTCACCAGGCGCCCGGCAGCGAGGTCGGCACTGGCCAGCACCAGGTCGACCACCGAAATGCCCAGGCCTTGCTGCGCAGCCGAAATGCCTTGGTCGAGGGTATCGAACACCTGGCCCTGGTCGATGCTGATGTCCAGCGCATCCATGCGCGCCAGCCAGCGCCGCCAGTCGCGGCGGTCCGGTGACGGGTGCAAGAACTCACATTGGCGCAGGTCGGCCAGCACCGGTTGCGCTTGTGCCATGTAGTCCGGGTGGCACACCGGAATCAGCCATTCATCGAACAGCTTGACGCTCTCGACATCGGCCGGAAAACGGCCGTTGGCCAGAAGAATGGCGCAGTCGTAGGGCTCGGAATAGAAGTCCACCGAGTCGATGTCCATCCACACGCTCGACAGCTGCACGCTGCAGTTGTCTTCGAGCTTCTTGAAGCCGTCCAGCGCCCGCAGCAGCCAGCGCACGGTCAGTGTCGAGGGGGCTTTCAAGCGCAGCCCGTAGCGGTCCTGGCGCAGCAGCGCACAGGCGTTTTCGATGATCTTGAACCCGACCTTCAACTCTTGGGCCAGCAACCGCCCATGTTCGGTGAGGCTCAACTTGGGGCCGCGGCGCTCGAACAGGTCGCAGCCGAACATGGACTCGAGCGTCTTGATGTGATGGCTGACCGCTCCCTGGGTCAAGGCGAGCTCCTCGGCGGCGCGGGTGAACGAGCCGTAGCGCGAGGCCACCTCGAAGGCACGCAGGGCGTGCAAAGCTTGAATCCGTTCCGACATGACGCCCTCGAAGCATGAGTAAGACTAATAGTAGGTCATAGTTCCACGCGTTTTACAACGTGAAGAGCGTCTCAGAAAATGCAGGTAAATAACAAAGATAAGTAACCAACCTGCCTGCATATGAGTGGAACTCTCTCTTACTTGAATCTCCTGGGGAAATCATGTTTACGGTTTATGGAAACTGCTATCGCCTGGATGCGCTAGAGCTGGCCGATGAACATGTACGGAACTCTCAGCACTGGACGCACCAAACCATACAACATTTTCGCAACGTACTCGCCAATCCCGACTTCCCTTGCCTGTTCGGGCGCAAAGCGGTAGCCGGCGCATCCTGCCACATCCTCTTTGCCCGTGCCGAGCAACTGGCCGATGACATCGCCCAGGGCCTGGCCGAGTATGTCCGCACCATGACTCCCGTGCCGATCAAACAGCGCATCGGCAGCCCCCTGGTGGTGTTTCTCGAGACCGCCGCCGACAGCAGCCTGGCCGAACAACAGGCACTGGCCTGGAAAGTACTGCGAGGGGTCCACGCCCGTGACCCGCATCCCTGGCCACAGGCGATCCCCACCGACCCGCACGACAACGCCTGGTCGTTCTGCTACGCCGGCATGCCGCTGTTCATCAACATGAACTTCCCCGGCCACCAGCAAATGAAAAGCCGCAACCTTGGCCCGCAGATCACGTTCGTCATCAACCCGCGGGAGAACTTCGACGAAGTGGCCAACGCCAGCACCGAAAGCGGCCAACGTATACGCGCTCGCATTCGTGATCGCGTGCGCCATTACAACGATGGGGTGATGCCCGAAACCCTGGGCTTCTTTGGCCAGGACGACAACTTCGAATGGAAGCAGTACCAACTTCAGGAAGCCGGCTCGCTCAATCCGTCGCGCTGCCCCTTCCATGCCCACGCCCATGCGACACCTGACACTCTGATCGAGAACTGACCGTGAATACCGCACTGACCCTGACTTACGCACTCACCGTCCTGCTGTTGATCGCCACCCCGGGCCCGGTGGTGGCGCTGATCGTCAACACCGCCGCGGCCTCCGGCTCGCGCAAGGCCATTTTCACCGCCGTCGGCACCAATTGGGCGTCACTGGTGCTGATCGGCGCCGCTGCGTGGGTCATCCTGACCAGTGCGGCCATCGACAAGGCCTGGCTCAGCGGCATGAGCCTGCTGGGCTGCCTGTTCATCGGCTACATCGCCGTCGGCACCTTGCGCGAGTGCCTGCAGGCTCCTGCCGTCGAAGAGGCCAATATCCCGCCAGCCAAGGCCGGGCGCGGTGGCTTGTGGCAAGGCTTCATGGTGGGCATTTCCAACCCGAAGGACATCATCTTCTTCATCGCCTTCTTCCCGCAGTTCATCCAGATCACCGAATCGTTCGGCAAGAGCATGGTGGTGCTGTCGCTGTTGTGGGTGCTGATCGATTTCGCCGTGCTCAGCCTTTACATCTTCGCCATCGGCAAGATCACTTCGCAGCGCAGCAACCGCATGATTTCCTTGGCCTCGGGAGTCGTCCTGCTACTGATCGCCGCCGGTGGTCTGGCCTATAACCTCAAAGAACTGGCGGGCTGACAGCCCTGGCTACGCCAGCCAAGAAGGAGCGCCCATGACACCGTCGGTAACCGCCACACACGTTCCGGGCCTCACTTCGCCACTGCATCAGGACTACCAGCGCTTTCTGCTGCTGGGCAACCGCCGCGCACCGCACACCCTGCATGTGCACGAGAGCGGCTACCGCTCGGGCACCATCAACACCGATGCCCTTGGCCTGCGCTACAGCCATTGCGCCGGCAAGCGCTTCTCCGCCGCCGAGCGCGGCGGTGCACCACGCATCAACCTGCTGGTCGGCGGTTCGACCGCCATGGGCATCGGTGCCAGCTCCGATGAACATACGGTGGCCTCGCACCTGTCGATGCTGACCGGTGAGGTATGGCTGAGCCTGGCCGGCTGCGGTCTCAACGCCAGCCAGGAGCTACTGATGTTCCTGACCCACCAGCACCGCTTCGGCGAAGTGGGCCATGTGGTGCTGCTCAGTGGCCTGAACACCTTGGCCCATGAAGCCCTCGGCGAAATCCTGGCCGGCGCGCATGACCCACAACAGGCCAAGGCGCACCAGGCTTACCTGAACAGTTTCAACGAGGGCATGCCGCCGGTTGGCCCGGCTCGCCGGGTGTCCCTGTTGCAACGCCTGGGCCAGGCACTGGCGCCGCGGCGCAACGAACCTGCCCCCGTCTGGCCGCTGTCCGCCCCGGAAAAACGCCTCGCTCGAGCGGCCGACAGCATCGGCCGCACCTTGCGCCAGTGGGAGCGGATGCTGGCTGACAGCCACGCCACATTGACCTTTATCCTTCAACCTTTGCTGCCCTGGTGCCGGGAAACCTTGCCAGCGGGTGAACACGCGATGCTGGCCGCACTGCAGCGGCAACCGACGAACTTCGATCGCCTGCTCGAAGGCGCATTCGACAGCCAACTGCACATGGCCTTCTTCCGCCGCATCAAGAGCCAGGCGGACCCCGTGCCCTGCTACGACATGAACAGCATGCTCAGCAGCTCGCCGGTATTCGGCGCCGACCTGTTCGTCGACCGCCTGCACCTGAACGACCTTGGCAACAATGCACTGGCCAAGGTGATCACCGCCAAACTGGGGCTGACCCAAGAGCGACACGCCCAACGCAAGGTCACACCGATCACGCGGGTCTGACAGCCGACCGTCGGGGTTTCGGTTTCAGCCTGCGGTTGGCTAGAATACCCCGTCGTTCCGATTCGCCCGAGGCGTACGCGTAGTTGTGATCAATCTTCAAGCCGCCCATCCCTGCCTGGCAGCCTGCCGGCTCCGTTCGTTGCTCGGGGCACGCCTGTGAGCCGTGTCGCGCTGGCACCGGCCCTCTTCATCGCGCTGGCCCCGGCGGCCGTGAACGCGCTCGAAGTTCGCATCGATCCACACGCCGACCTGCTTTACCGCCAGGCGCTGCCGCTGCTGGAACAGGCCGACAACCAGGACGACAACAGCACCCTGCGCACGGCCATGGGTGGCGACCCAGAGCTCAATCGCCAGGGCCGGGCAATGGCGCAAACCTTGCCGACGGCGGTGGCCTTGCTGAAAAAGTCGGTAGAGCTTGGCCATCCGGTGGCTCAATATCGCCTGGCGCTGTACTACACCACCTACCTGCCTGCAGCACAGATCGCCGATGCTGCCTGCCCACTGCTGGAAGCCAGCCTGAACCAGGGCTTCGCACCGCCGGCAACAGCGATTGCTGCCTGGTGCCCACCCTACAATGCCAGCCCGGCCTACCGCGAAGCCCTCGAAGCGGTCCCGAGCATGGCGACGTTGTACGCCCCCTACTACCCGCAGCCGGCCACACGCCTGGCCTGCAGCCGCAGCCACCCGCAGGGGTTGCAGATGCAATGGGGGCGCCAGCGCGACTACCAGGCCGAGGTCTACCGGCTGCTGGGTGACCTTGATCCACAGCATCGCCAGGCACTCCTGCAGAAGGCCGTGGACATCAATGGCTGTGTGGCAGCGCAGCAACACTTGAGCAAGCGATAAACGCCTGCCCCGGGGCCCTTACCGGCTATCGCCGCTCCTGCAGGTTGAAGCCTGCGCTGTAGGAGCGGCTTGAGCCGCGAAGGGGCCGGGACAGGCAGCAAACAAGCAAGATCGTTCAAGCCACCCGCCCCACGGCTCTGTCATGCTGCCCTACCTCGCAAAAAGTGTCGCAGCCATCATGCCCAGCAGTCCCCCCGTCGCCCGCCAAGCCTTCCTGCACGGCGCCATTGCCATCCTGCCGCTGTCCCTGGCGGTCGCCCCTTGGGGCCTGCTCGCCGGCTCCATGGCCATCGAAGCCAACCTCAGCGCCTGGCAAGGCCAGGGCCTGTCGGCGATCGTCTTCGCCGGTGCCGCGCAACTGGTGGCCATCGGCATGCTCAAGGGGGGGGCCAGCCTGCTGTCGATCCTGCTCACCACCCTGCTGCTGACGTCCCAGCACCTGCTCTATGGCTTGTCCATGCGCCCCGTGCTGTCGAATCAACCGTTGCGCTGGCGGCTGGGCCTGGGCTTCCTGCTCACCGACGAATTCTTTGCCCTCACCAGCCACTATGACCAGCAGCAGTTCAACCGCTGGTACGCACTCGGCGTGGGCCTTACCTTCTACATCGCCTGGAACGTGTTCACCCTGGCCGGCATCGTGCTGGGCCAGAACATCCCGCACCTCGATCAACTGGGCCTGGACTTCTCCATCGTCGCTACCTTTGTCGCGCTAATCGCACCACTGGTGCGCAACCTCGCCACCGTGCTGTGCGTGACGGTGTCGCTGTTCTGCTCGGTACTGTTCAGCTATTGGCACTGGGAAACCGCACTGGTCGCGGCGGGCTTGCTGGGCATGGCCGCAGGCTTCATCTGTCAGAAATTCACCGGAGGCCGAGCATGATCTGGCTGCTGATCTTTGCCATGGGCGCAGTGGTATTTCTCAACCGCTACGCCTTCCTGGAGCCGCGCCTGCCCCTGCGCCTGAGCTCCAACGCCCGGCAGTTCCTCGGCTTTGCCGTGCCCGGCATGCTCACTGCGATCTGCGGGCCGATCATTTTCTTGCCTGGGCACCAACTCGACCTGAGCCCGCTCAACCCCTACCTGCTCGGCGCGCTGGTGGCCGTTGCGCTGGTACTGTTGACCCGTAGCGTGTTGCTGAGCATGCTGGTGAGCATGTTGATCTTCTTCCTGCTGCGCAGCTGGCTGGCATGAGCACGCCCCTGCGCGAACAGACCCACCTCTGGCAGGCGCCGGCCCTCGGTGACGTCGAGATGCTGCACGCGCGCTATTTCCAGCAGCGCTTTGCCCCACATGTGCATGAAGGCTACGTGTTCACCGTGATCGAGTCGGGCGCACAGCGCTTCTGGCACCGCGGCAGCGAGCACTTGGCGCCGGTTGGCAGCATGGTGCTGATCAACCCGGACGAACTGCACACCGGCGCCACCGCCCACGAAGCCGGCTGGCGCTACCGGGGTTTTTATCCGGAGCATGAGCGGGTAACCGGCGTGCTGGATGAATTGGAACTGGGCCGCAACGGGATGCCGCGTTTCAACGACAGCGTGATCCAGGACCCAGCCCTGGCGCGGGCTTTCAGCCAGTTGCACCAGCTGTCGGAAGCCGGTGCCAGCGCCTTGGAGCAACAAACCGCCTGGCGCCAGGCGGTGCTGGCGCTGGTGCAGCGCCACGGCCACTGCCCTGAACCCACAGCCCCCGGCTATGAACCGCTGGCAGTGGCACGCGCGCGGGAATTGCTGGAAAGCCAGTTGGCGAACCCGCCGTCACTGGAAGCCCTGGCCGCTGCGGTCAACCTTTCGCCATTCCATTTTGCCCGGGTGTTCCGCCAGGCCACCGGCCTGCCACCCCACGCTTGGCTGAAGCAGCGGCGTTTGGCACGGGCAAGGGAGTTTCTGAAAAGCGGGTTGGCGGCCTCTGACGTGGCGTTTGCGCTGGGTTTTGCCGACCAGAGCCACTTGAGCCGGCAGTTCAAGCAGGCGTATGGCGTAACGCCGGGCGCCTACCGCAGCGCCTGCCTGCACAGCGAGTAGCTGCGACCCCAGGCCTCAGGCAAGCCCGGCAGCCACTGCTACACTGACAGAGCAGAACGGAGGATCCTGCCATGTCCGAAAGAGAGCTCACCACCCTGATATCGCTGATGAACCAGCGCCAAGCCTGCCTGAGCAGTGCCTGCAAGGAAATTGCCGACTGGATCGACCGCCAGGGCGATGTGCCCGCTGCGGGCAAGATCCGCGCCAGCCTCAAGGCGTTGGAGGCCGATGAGGCCCAGGTCCGCAAGACCCTGACCTCGCTGACCCTCGACAGGCCGCTGCCACGCTTTCGCAGCTGAAACGCGCAGCGCAATGAAAAAGGGCCGCTGATGCGGCCCTTTCGATGGTCAGTGGCTCATGTGCATGTGATCGTGCCCGCCGGCCTCGGCGTTGAGCGGGCGGACATCTGCCTGCACCTCGACGGTTTCCTTGGCGCCCTTGGTATCTTCGATGGTCAGGGTCAACGGTACTTTCTCGCCTTCCTTCACCTGCTGGGTCAGCCCCATCAGCATCACGTGGTAACCCTTGGGGTCCAGGCTGACCTGCTTGCCCGCTGGCAGCTCCACGGCCTTGACTTCCTTCATGCCCATCACGTCGCCGTTCATGGTCATCTCGTGCACCTGCACGGTCTTGGCCACCGGCGAAGCCACGCCGACCAGCTTGCTGTCGGTGCTGGCGGTCAGGGTCATAAAGGCGCCGGTGGACGGCTGGTGCGGCACGCTGGCGCGTACCCAGGCATCGCTCACGGTAGTCTGGGCCAGGGCTGGCAGGGCCAGGCCCAGCAGGGCGATGGCGGCCAGGCCGCGCTTGATTGGTTGCAGTGATACAGCCATTAGCAAATCTCCATCAGGGTAGCCAGGTCTTCAGCGCATTCCTTGGCATTCAGCGAATGGCCCAGGCTCAGGCGCAGGGTGCCACGTGTATCGTAGACGTAGCTGGTGGACGAGTGAGAGAGGGTGTAGGTGTCACCGGCCGGGACCTTCTCGTAGAACACCTTGAATTCCTTGGCCACCGCGGCGATTTCTTCCGGGGTGCCGGTCAGGGCGGTGAACGACGGGTCGAAGGCCTTGACGTAGGCATCGAGCACTTCCGGGGTGTCGCGCTCCGGGTCCAGGGTGATGAACACCACCTGGAAGATCTCGCGGTCGCGGCCCCTGAGCAGCTTCTTGATCTGTGCCGCACGCGCCAGGGTGGTCGGGCAGACGGCCGGGCACTGGGTGAAACCGAAGAAGATCATCGGCATGCTGCCGTAGAAGCTCGACAAGGTGCGGACATTGCCCTGGGGGTCCTTGAGGCTGAACTTGCGCCCAAGGATTTCGTTGCTCATGTTCTTGCCGTACTTGAACTCGAGCCCTCGGGCCGGGTTGCAACCTGCCAGCAGGCCGAGCCCCAGAACGCCCATCCCGGCGACAACCGCGCGCCGGGTAAACTGATCATTCATGAAACCATCCTTTAAAGGGAAGGTGCCAACCCTCGGGGCGGGCCGGCCGAAAAACCGGGGCATTCTGGCATGACACCCGGCGAGCTTCTACCCGACCAAGGCGGAGACGGCCCGCAGCCCTTTAAACACGGGCTGCGGCCTGTTGTCGCAGGGGTTGAATCCGTAACACTTTGTTGCTAGGCCTTGACCCGTCGCGATCTTTGTAAGAGCGGCCTCGTGTCGCGAAACGACCGCATGGCGGCCCCAGCAATATCCGCTTCGCCGCCGATATCCCGGGGCTGCCGCGCAGCCCTCTCGCGACACGAAGCCGCTCCTACACAATGACCGCGCCTGGATCAGTAGTAGGCGTTCTCTTTCTGCGTGTGGTCAGTTACGTCGCGCACGCCCTTGAGCTCCGGAATGCGCTCGAGCAGGGTGCGCTCGATGCCTTCCTTGAGGGTCACGTCGGCCTGGCCGCAGCCTTGGCAGCCGCCACCGAACTGCAGCACGGCAATGCCGTCGTCGACCACGTCCACCAGGCTTACCTGGCCGCCGTGGCTGGCCAGCCCCGGGTTGATCTCGGTCTGCAGGTAGTAATTGATACGCTCGTTGATCGGGCTGTCTTCATTGACCATCGGCACCTTGGCATTCGGCGCCTTGATGGTCAGCTGGCCGCCCATGCGATCGGTGGCGTAGTCGACCAGCGCATCTTCCAGGAACGGCACGCTGACCGCGTCAAGGTAGGCGGTGAAGCTCTTCAGGCCGACGGGTTCGTCGTCGGGCTTCTCTTCGCCCGGCTTGCAGTAGGCGATGCAGGTCTCGGCGTACTGGGTGCCCGGCTGGGTGATGAAAATACGGATGCCAATGCCAGGCGTGTTCTGCTTGGAGAGCAGATCGGCCAGGTAATCATGGGCGGCGTCAGTAATGGTTATAGCGCTCATGGAAGTTCCTCACAGACTTGCGGCCAAGTGTACGCCAACCTGGCCCTTGAACAAAGTCCTAGTATTTGACTCGGGATAGCGCAAATTCCCGGCCTTGCCCCCGTGGCGCCGCCAGCCAGGCCTGCATCCGCCGGTACAGGCCGCGCTCCAGCCACTGATAGCTGAACCACGACATTAGTCCAATGGACGGCACGCACAAGGCGAACACCAGGTACGGGTTCAGGCCCAGACGCTGGCTGGCGAACCAGCCGGCGTACAGCACCAGCACGTGGATCAGGTACACCGAGTAGGAGCAGTCACCCAGCGCCTTGAGCAGGCGATTGCCCTTGAAGTACGGCTCAAGGGCGATGAACGCCAGCACGATCATGGCGCTTGGCACGCCCCAGTGCAGCAGGCGTTGTGACGCGTCCAGGTGGTAGATCGCATAACCTGCCACGCCCAGCACGGCCAGCGGCAGCCACAGGCCTTCGCGGATCAGGCCGCGGCGATGCATCACGCCCAGGCCGATGCCCAACAGGAACTCGTAAATGATGTCGTTGTTGTAAAAGCGGCTAAGCACGCCCATGCGCCCCAGCACTTCACTGACCAGCAGCAACGCAGCGGTCACCAGCAACAAGTGGTGGCGCTGACGCACCAGGAAAGCCAGGCCGAACAACAGGTAGAAAAACATCTCGAAATTCAGCGTCCAGCCCACGTTCAGGGTCGGGTACAAGCCGTAGCCGCCTGGGTTTTCCGCAGGAATGAACAGCAGCGACAGCACCAGGTGATGCCAGTTGAAGGCCTGGTGCGGCATCCATTGGCTGAATGCCAGCAACAGCGCCGCCATCAGCGCGGTATAGAACCAGTAGGCCGGGATGATACGCAGTGCCCGGTTGAGCAGGAACTGACGCGGCTCGATGGGTTTGTCACGGGTCGACAGGTAGATGACCAGCCCGCTGATGACGAAGAAGATGTCGACGCCTACAGCGCCGCGGTCGGTGAGCAGTTGGCCGATGGGGCCGGTGGCATGGAAGTCGAAGAAGATCTGCATGAAGTGGTGGCAGACCACTACCCAGGCGGCGAACGCCCGCAGTGCCTGAAGCGAATACAGCATGGAATACCCTGCGATTGCCGGTGCATTGAGGCCTCGGGGGCTACTTGCAGCCCCCGGACCACCCACCCGTTCCGACCGTAAGGTATTCGCAAAGGTCAACCGACCCGATCAGAGGTTCTCGTAGCGGTTCATGTCCAGCACCCCGGCCTCCACCGGCTCGGTCTCCTTGATGTAGGTGTTCAGGTCATGGAAGTAGCGCCAGAACTCAGGGTGGCTGCGGCGCACGCCCCAACGCATGACGATGCGCTCGAACTTCGCCGCGTCATCCTTGGCGTACTCCATGTCTTCGACGAACTCCGGCACATCACTGGCCGGGATGTTGAAGATGAAGTTCGGGTAGCTGCTGAGCACGCCCGGGTACAGGGTCAATGTATCCAGGCCAGGCTGGTAGCGGTACGCCTCACCCAGCAGGAACGCCACATTGCTGTGCGCGCGGTTGCGCAGCAGGCTGTAGACCTGGCGTTGGCCGCCCTCGCCTTCGATGCGCAGCATGGTCGCCTCGGGCAACTGGCTGATCACCTTCAGGCCGGCGGCCGGGCGCGACACCAGGCGGCTGAGCGACTGCTCGACATTACGGAACTCCTCGCTCATCTGTGGCCGCGAGCAGTACGCGCCGGTACAGCGGTTGATCGGATCGGGCGCGGCGTTCAGGCTGCCGGTGCGCTGCAGCAGTTTCAGGCCGAAGTCGCGCTTGGGGTCGCGCGGGTCGAGCTTGATGCCGCTCGGGGTGTCGGTGTCGATGTCCTCGTAGTCCATCCACATCTTCACCTTGCCGCTGTTCTGGTACCAGCTACCGAGGATCTTGCCGCGCTGGTCGGCCGGCATCAGGCGCAGGAAGTTGACCTCGGCACCATTGCGGATCAGGTCGAAGTACAGCCGCGTCTGCAACTGGTGCGAGACATTGCCGTACACATCGAAGTTGACCGCCAGTTGGTAGTAGGTGCGCTCGAACAACGGGTAGTCGAACAGCCACACGGTCAACGGCACATCGCCGATCAGGCCCTTGGTCACCGAGGCGCTGTCGAAGTGGCGGAAGATGCTCAGCAGTGCGTTGTCGTTGCCGGCCCACAGGGTTGCCCAACCTGGCGCGGGCATTTCGGCGTAGGCCGCGCGGCGCAGTTTTTCGTACTCGTTGCGCTTGTCGCGGTAGGCATGCCACAGGTTCAGCACGCTGCCGACATCATCGATCTGCCCGGGCATGGCCAGCAGCGGCGTGGCTTCGCCGCGGTACTTGGCGTCGGTGATGTAGCGGTCGTGGGCCGGCTCCTGGAACAGCGCCCAGAAGTTGTCGCGGATCACGTCGGTGGCGATCTGCCCGCGGCACACCGGGCCACGGATGAAGGTGCGCACGAAGTATTCGGCGTTATCCAGCATGAACTGGTAGCGCGCCACCGCCGGGATCGCCTCGAAGGTTTCGAACGGGTTGGCCCGGTGGCGTGGGCCGTAGCCTGGCAGCGCGGTGGCATGCCAGTCGCCGGCATAGAACAGCTGCTTGATGCGCTTGAGCTTCTGCGGCCCCATCGGATAGGTGATGTGGGTCTTGTGCACGATCACGCCTTGCACCGGGATCAAGCGGTAATAGAAGTCGGTACCTGGCGGGTCATTGGGGCGGCGCGTGGCGATGATGTCGACCGGCTTGCCGCTTGGCGTGCGCGAGCGTACCCACTGGAAGAAATGGCCAGGCTCGCCACCAACGAAGTAGATGTGCGCCAGGAACAGGTGTTCATACAGCCAGCGGCCGACCAGCGCCTCAGTGGAGCCTGGGCGGTTGAGCAGCTCTTCCCAGTCGGTGATCTGCCTGGCCTCGGCCGCGCTTGGCTGGATCGGCTGGTACTCGACCGGTGCGCCAGCAGCGAGCCAGCGGCGCATGGTGTCGTATTCCTTGTCGGTCAGCCCGGTCACCGCCAGCGGCATGCCCTCTTTGGGGTGGGCGCCGGCGTAGGCATCGAACTCTTCCGGCAGCGGGCACATGTTGTTGCGGTTGAGCCCCAGGACAATCTCGTCGGGCAGCTTGGCGTTGGGTGTGAGCGGGGTCTTGTGCCCCAATTCGAGCATGCGCGCCATCAGCGCCGCCTGGCTGCCCTGGTTATCGAGCACCGAATAGAAGCCTTTCTTGCGCCATTCATCTTCACTGTGGGCGTCGTAGAACAACCGCGTGGGGGGCACTGCCTTGCTTCGCTCGCCCTGGTACACCGGCACCTTGGTGGCACCGCGCACAGCGCCCTCGGGGCTTTCCAGCTTGAGCTGGCACGCGGCATCGTTGCAGGCATGGCAAGCCACGCATTTCTCGGTGAAGATCGGCTGGATATCCCGGGTGTATGAAATGGCCGGGCTCGATTGGGGGGCTTGTGCAAACGCCACGCTGCTGATGAGCAGAGCGAAGACGCTGACAAGGATACGATGCACCATGTGCGGAAAGTCCTGAGAATTGAAAGCCATCACGATTTGCCTGGTCGTCCCTGGGTGCTCTGTTCGCAAAGCGCCAGCCCAACATGAGCAGAATTCATGCAAATGGGCAATGCGCCTAAAAACCGCGCAGCTTTGTTATGATTCGGCACCTTCTGATATTTGCCCGACCAGGTAGTTCCTATGTCCGACCGCAGCGCTCGTCTCCAAGCACTCCAGCACGCACTCAAAGAGCGCATCCTGATCCTCGACGGCGGCATGGGTACTATGATCCAAAGCTATCGCCTCGAGGAACACGACTATCGTGGCACGCGCTTCGCCGATTGGCCAAGCGATGTGAAAGGCAACAACGACCTGCTGCTGCTCAGCCGCCCGGACGTAATCGCCGCGATCGAGAAGGCCTACCTGGACGCTGGCGCCGATATCCTCGAAACCAACACCTTCAACGCCACCCAGATCTCCCAGGCCGACTACGGCATGGAGTCGCTGGTGTACGAGCTGAACGTCGAGGGTGCGCGTATCGCCCGCCAGGTGGCCGATGCCAAGACCCTGGAAACCCCGGACAAGCCGCGCTTTGTTGCCGGCGTGCTCGGCCCGACCAGCCGCACCTGCTCGATTTCCCCGGACGTCAACGACCCCGGCTACCGCAACGTCACCTTCGACGAACTGGTCGAGAACTACATCGAGGCCACCCGCGGCCTGATCGAGGGCGGCGCCGACCTGATCCTGATCGAGACCATCTTCGACACCCTCAACGCCAAGGCGGCGATCTTTGCCGTGCAACAGGTGTTCGAGGACGACGGCATCGAGCTGCCGATCATGATCTCCGGCACCATCACCGACGCCTCCGGCCGCACCCTGTCGGGCCAGACAACCGAAGCGTTCTGGAACTCGGTGCGCCACGCCAAGCCGATCTCCGTGGGCCTGAACTGCGCCCTTGGCGCCAAGGACCTGCGACCGTACCTGGAAGAGCTGGCGACCAAGGCCGACACCCACGTGTCCGCCCACCCTAACGCCGGCCTGCCGAACGCCTTCGGTGAATACGACGAAACCCCGGCCGAGATGGCGGCGGTAGTCGAGGAGTTCGCCGCCAGCGGCTTCCTCAACATCATCGGCGGCTGCTGCGGCACCACCCCGGGCCACATCCAGGCCATCGCCGAGGCTGTGGGCAAGTACCGCCCGCGCGAGATTCCAGAAATCCCCAAGGCCTGCCGCCTGTCGGGCCTGGAGCCGTTCACCATCGACCGCCAGTCGTTGTTCGTCAACGTCGGTGAGCGCACCAACATCACCGGTTCCGCCAAGTTCGCCCGGCTGATCCGCGAAGAGAACTACACCGAAGCCCTGGAGGTCGCCCTGCAGCAGGTCGAGGCCGGCGCCCAGGTGATCGACATCAACATGGACGAAGGGATGCTCGACTCCCAGGCCGCCATGGTCCGCTTCCTCAACCTGATCGCCGGTGAGCCAGACATCTCCCGCGTGCCGATCATGATCGACTCGTCGAAGTGGGAAGTGATCGAAGCGGGCCTGAAGTGCATCCAGGGCAAGGGCATCGTCAACTCGATCTCCATGAAGGAAGGCGTCGAGCAGTTCAAGCACCACGCCCGCCTGTGCAAGCGCTATGGCGCCGCCGTGGTGGTGATGGCCTTCGACGAGGTCGGCCAGGCCGACACCGCCGCGCGCAAGAAGGAAATCTGCCAGCGCAGCTACGACATCCTGGTCAACGAAGTCGGCTTCCCGCCGGAAGACATCATCTTCGACCCGAACATCTTCGCCGTCGCCACCGGCATCGAAGAGCACAACAACTACGCCGTCGATTTCATCGAGGCCTGTGCCTACATCCGTGACCACTTGCCCCACGCGCTGAGCTCGGGCGGTGTATCCAACGTGTCGTTCTCGTTCCGCGGCAACAACCCGGTGCGTGAGGCGATTCACTCGGTGTTCCTCTACCACGCGATCCAGAATGGCCTGACCATGGGTATCGTCAACGCCGGCCAGTTGGAGATCTACGACGAGATCCCCGCAGCGTTGCGCGAGAAGGTCGAGGACGTGGTGCTCAACCGTACCCCGCACGGCACCGATGCCCTGCTGGCGATTGCCGACGACTACAAGGGCGGCGGCGCGACCAAGGAAGTGGAAAACGAAGAGTGGCGCTCGCTGCCCGTTGAAAAGCGCCTGGAACACGCGCTGGTCAAAGGCATCACCGCCTTCATCGTCGAAGATACCGAAGAGTGCCGTCAGCAGTGCACTCGCCCGATCGAGGTTATCGAAGGGCCGCTGATGAACGGCATGAACGTGGTCGGCGACCTGTTCGGCGCCGGCAAGATGTTCCTGCCACAGGTGGTCAAGTCGGCCCGGGTGATGAAGCAGGCCGTGGCGCACCTGATCCCGTTCATCGAAGCCGAGAAAGGCGACAAGCCAGAAGCCAAGGGCAAGATCCTCATGGCCACGGTCAAGGGTGACGTGCACGACATCGGCAAGAACATCGTCGGTGTAGTGCTGGGCTGCAACGGCTACGACATCGTCGACCTCGGCGTGATGGTGCCGGCCGAGAAGATCCTGCAAACCGCCCGCGAGCAGAAGTGCGACATCATTGGCCTGTCCGGCCTGATCACCCCGTCGCTGGACGAGATGGTCCACGTCGCCCGCGAAATGCAGCGCCAGGATTTCCACCTGCCGCTGATGATCGGCGGCGCCACCACCTCCAAGGCGCATACCGCAGTCAAGATCGAGCCCAAGTACAGCAACGACGCCGTGGTCTACGTCACCGACGCCTCCCGCGCCGTGGGTGTTGCCACCCAGTTGCTGTCGAAGGAGCTCAAGCCAGGCTTCGTCGAGAAGACCCGCCAGGACTACGTGGAGGTGCGTGAGCGCACCGCCAACCGCAGCGCCCGCACCGAGCGCCTGAGCTATGCCCAGGCCATCGCCGCCAAGCCACAGTACGACTGGGCCGGTTACCAGCCAGCAGTGCCCTCCTTCACCGGGGTCAAGGTGCTGGAAGACATCGACCTGCGCACCCTGGCCGAGTACATCGACTGGACTCCGTTCTTCATCTCCTGGGACCTGGCCGGCAAGTTCCCGCGCATTCTCACCGACGAAGTGGTCGGCGAAGCGGCCACCGCGCTGTACAAGGATGCCCGCGAAATGCTCGACAAGCTGATCGACGAGAAGCTGATCAGCGCCCGCGCGGTGTTCGGCTTCTGGCCGGCCAACCAGGTCGCCGATGATGACATCGAAGTCTACGGTGAGGACGGCCAGGCCCTGGCCACCCTGCACCACCTGCGCCAGCAGACCATCAAGCCCGATGGCAAGCCGAACCTGTCCCTGGCCGACTTCGTCGCGCCGAAAGCCAGCGGCGTCACCGACTACGTCGGCGGCTTCATCACCACCGCCGGCATCGGCGCCGAGGAAGTGGCCAAGGCGTACCAGGACAAGGGCGACGACTACAGCTCGATCATGGTCAAGGCGCTGGCCGACCGCCTGGCCGAGGCCTGCGCCGAATGGCTGCACGAGCAGGTGCGTAAAGAGCACTGGGGCTATGCCCGCGACGAGCACCTGGACAACGAGGCGCTGATCAAGGAGCAGTACCGCGGTATCCGCCCTGCCCCGGGCTACCCGGCGTGCCCGGACCACACCGAGAAAGAAACCCTGTTCCGCCTGCTCGATGGCACCGCCATCGGCGAGACCGGCCCAAGCGGCGTGTTCCTCACCGAGCACTTCGCGATGTTCCCGGCGGCGGCGGTCAGCGGCTGGTACTTCGCCCACCCGCAGGCGCAATATTTTGCCGTGGGCAAGGTCGACAAGGACCAGATCGAGCGCTATAGCGCACGCAAGGGCCAGGAGATCAGCCTGAGCGAGCGCTGGTTGGCGCCTAACCTCGGGTACGACAGCTAAGCCGCACCTGCCTCTTCGCGGGCAAGCCCGCTCCCACAGGCATACCACCCGCCTTGAGACGGTGGAGATCCTGTGGGAGCGGGCTTGCCCGCGAAAGGGCCGGCTCAGGCAACCTCACCTACATTGCCTACACTGTCCCTGATTGCCTCTGATTCTTCAGGAGCCACCATGGACGATCCCAGCCAGGGCAAGCCCCCGACCTTCTGGCAGATGCTGCACAGTATCCTCGCCGCCGCCTTCGGCGTGCAGAGCGGCAAGAACCGCGCCCGCGATTTCACCCACGGCAAGGCCAGCCACTTCATCGCGCTGGGCACGCTGTTCACCCTGGTGTTCATAGCCGTGCTGATTGGCCTGGTGCAACTGGCACTGCACCTCACTGCCCGCTGAACGCTCTGCCATAAAACGAAAACGCCTGCGGGATTCCCTCCCGCAGGCGTTCTGGCTGCATCACGGTCTTGAGTTTCAAGTCACTGGTGGCTGACCCAATACACGGCAGTGACCACCACCAGGACGATCAGGCAAAGGATCGCCCAGGCATCGACACTGCTGTCAGCTTTGCGGACCTTGGTAGAGTTTCCCATTGCATTGCCTCTTGTAGTGGTTATGGGAATGCACTTCACAACCAGCAGTTAAGACGAGCAATGCCCTTCTCTCAAGCAAGGTCTTTCAATAGTCGACAGGTGACGTCAGAAACGGGTACTGGTAGCTCGGCGGGCGCCCTTCGGCGCTGTAATGCTGGAAATCGACGCCGTAATCGTCCCGTTCCAGCAGTTTCAGCCACCGCCGCGCCCTGGCCTGGTCGATCGACTGCAGCAGCGGTAGCGTGTGCTCGCGCTTGCCATCCCGGTTGATCTCCAGGCCACGGGCATCGTCGTGCAGCAGCACCATGGCCCAGCCGCCCAACGTCGTATGCCCACCCATCAGCACGCCCAGGCGCCCATCGATACGGGCACGCAAGGCTTCAGGTGAACTGTTGATGGCACCGAACATCACATCGCGCCCTGGCTTGCGCCCAGCCTCCTCGAATGCCTGCATGGCACCGAGTACCATCTGGTCGTTGGCTGCCCACACCAACCGCGTTTTCGGGTAGCGCTGCAGCAACTGCTGCGCCTGCTCGTAGGCGCGCTCGCGGTTCCAGCCGCCATACACCACCTGGCGCAAGCGCACCTGGGGGAAATCAGCCAATGCCTGGCGCATACCCTCCTCGCGCAGTTGCGAAGCAGGGGTGGTCTTGACCCCGGCAAAGGCCACCAGGTCAATCGGTTCATTGTCACGTGGCAGCAAGGCGACCATCTCGTGCAGCATGCGAAAACCCGCCTGCTGGTCATTGGCGGTCAAGGTACCGAGCACCTGCCCGTACTTGTCGGGCTGGGCCCGGATGCTCATCGCCTGGTTGGCGGTCAGGCCGTTGTTGACCAGGAACAGCTTGACTCCGGTCCCCTGGGACAGGCGGATGATCTCTGGCGCGACGTACTGTTCATTGACCAGCACCAGGTAGTCCGGCCGTTGCGGGCCCTTGAGAATCGCCCGCGCCTGGCTCATCGCAAGCGCTGCATCCCGCTCGCTGTACTCCACCCGCAACGTCATGCCCAGCTCATCGGCAGCAGCCTGCATGAAACGCGAATAACTGGTCCAGAACGTCTCGTTCGACTGGCCAGGATTGAGAAAGACCACCGAAGCGGCCTGGGCGGAGGCTGCCAGTGGCAGGCCCAGGCACAAGCTTTGGCAAAGCGCCTTGAGCATGCGGATACACCCTTTGAAACAAACTACCGAGTATAAACCCGTCGCGCTCGCGGGTAACAAATGCCAGTCAGTCTCACTTAGTTCGTTTGGTTCTTTTCATATGCAAAAACATCACTTTAGCGCATAAACCCAACCTGCTATCGTTCCCCGGCTCCGAACCGGAGTGCGCGGCCGTGCGCGCGAATAGCTGCATGCAGCCTGAGACAGGACTTTTATGTACGTATACGACGAGTACGATCAGCGGATCATCGAGGACCGCGTCAAGCAGTTCCGTGATCAGACCCGCCGCTACCTGGCCGGTGAGCTGAGCGAAGAAGAATTCCGCCCTCTGCGCCTGCAGAACGGCCTTTACATCCAACGTTTCGCGCCGATGCTGCGTGTCGCCGTGCCGTACGGCCAGCTGAACGCCACCCAGGTTCGCACCCTGGCCAAGATCGCCCGCGACTACGACAAGGGCTACGCCCACATTTCCACCCGCCAGAACGTGCAGTACAACTGGCCGGCGCTGGAAGACATCCCGGACATCCTCGCCGAGCTGGCCACCGTGCAGATGCACGCGATCCAGACTAGCGGCAACTGCTTGCGCAACACCACCACCGACCAGTTCGCCGGTGTTGCCGCAGACGAAATCGTCGACCCGCGCCCGTGGTGCGAAATCGTCCGCCAGTGGACCACTTTCCACCCGGAATTCGCCTACCTGCCGCGCAAGTTCAAGATTGCCATCAACGGCTCGAAGGAAGACCGCGCCGCCATCGAAGTGCACGACATCGGCCTGGAGCCGGTGCGCAATGCCGCTGGCGAGCTGGGCTTCCGCGTGCTGGTCGGTGGTGGCCTGGGCCGTACCCCGGTGGTCGGCTCGTTCATCAACGAGTTCCTGCCGTGGCAGGACCTGATCAGCTACCTCGACGCCATCCTGCGCGTGTACAACCGTTACGGTCGCCGTGACAACAAGTACAAGGCGCGGATCAAGATCCTGGTCAAGGCGCTGACCCCGGAAGTGTTCGCCGAGAAGGTGGAGGCCGAAATGGCCCACCTGCGTGGCGGCAGCACCACCCTGACCGAAGAAGAAGTCCAGCGCGTGTCGCGCCACTTCGTCGACCCGGACTACCTGGCCCTCGACAACGTCGACTACAGTGCCCAGGACGCCGAATTCCCAGGTTTCGCCCGCTGGCGCTCGCGCAACACCCGCGCCCACAAGCGCCCTGGCTACGTGTCGGTGACCCTTTCGCTGAAGCCTACCGGTGTTGCCCCTGGCGACCTGACAGACAAACAGCTGGACGCCGTGGCGGACCTCGCCGAGCGCTACAGCTTCGGCTTCCTGCGCACCTCCCACGAGCAGAACATCATCCTCGCCGACGTCGAACAGCGCCAGCTGCATGCGTTGTGGATGGAACTGCGCGAGAGCGGCTTCGCCACGCCGAACATCGGCCTGCTGACCGACATCATCTGCTGCCCGGGTGGTGACTACTGCTCGCTGGCCAACGCCAAGTCGATCCCGATCGCCGAATCCATCCAGCGCCGTTTCGACGACCTGGACTACCTGTTCGACATCGGTGAGATCGACCTGAACATCTCCGGCTGCATGAACGCCTGCGGCCACCACCACGTCGGCCACATCGGCATCCTCGGGGTGGACAAGAAGGGCGAGGAGTTCTACCAGGTATCGCTGGGCGGCAACGCCGCGCGCGACGCAAGCCTGGGCAAGATCCTCGGCCCGTCCTTCGCCCAGGATGACATGGCCGATGTGATCGAGAAGCTGATCGCCGTGTACGTCGAACAACGTACCGAGGAAGAGCGTTTCATCGACACCTACCAGCGTATCGGCATCGACCCCTTCAAGGAACGCGTCTATGCAGCGAATCATTAAGAACAACCAGATCGTCGACGAAACCTGGCACCTGCTGCCCAAGGACTTCTCGTTCGACGAGCTGAGCAACTGCGACGACTACATCGTGCCGCTGCAGATGTGGCGCGACCATGCCCACGTGCTCAAGGCCCGCGACGGCGGCCTGGGCGTGTGGCTGGACAGCGACGAGCAGGCGGAAGAGATCGGCGACGACGTGCAGCACTTCCAGGTCATCGCCCTGAACTTCCCGGCCTTCACCGACGGGCGCAACTACTCCAATGCGCGCCTGCTGCGTGACCGCTACGGCTTCAAGGGCGAGTTGCGCGCCATTGGCGACGTACTGCGTGACCAACTGTTCTTCATGGCCCGTTGCGGCTTCGACGCATTCGCCATCCGTGCCGACAAAGACCCGGAAGACGCGCTGCAAAGCCTGAAGGACTTCTCGGTGACCTACCAGGGCGCCACCGACGAACCGCTGCCGCTGTTCCGCCGCCGCTGATCGTTGCCTGCAATGCGTACGGCCCGCCTTTTGGCGGGCCGTTTCGTTTGTACGCAACACACTCAGGTTTCCTGAGTACACGCCGATAGCCTTGATACCCACAGAATCTGCATGGAACGCCGATAATGAATTCGATTGCTGCCGTTCGCCCCTTCCCTATCCAGGTCGCGCCTGCGGCAACGCCCCAATTGAGCGGGACCGGCCAGGCGGCCAGCACGGTGACGCAGGCCAGCACGCAGGTGGTCCTTGGCCAGCAATTGATCAGCATGGACAGCGACATCTACTCCGCCAAAGGCACCCTGCAAACCATGTCCAGCCGCTACGTCTGGGAAACGCCGGGTGTCGACAAGCTCAGCCAGTACATGACCGCTGCCGTTCAATCGGGCTCGACCAGCGCGCGCTTCCAGGGCCTGGGAGCCGCGCTGATGGCGCAACTGGCCGCAAATGGCGGAGCGACCATCGCCCAATCCGGCCTTCTGGTAAACGACGGGGCCGCGCCAAACCAGCTGATCCTGAGTCTGCAGCAATCGGGGCTGCGCGAATACGCCAGCAACAGCATCACCTTCAACCTCACCACCGCGTCCGGCGCCACGGTGACTCTGGGCCTGTACAGTAGCGAGCAAGGCCTGGCCGTGGATGCACAGGTTCAGGGCGGCACGCTCAACGCCAAGGAACTGGATGGCTTGGCAGCCCTGGCCAGCAGCTTCCAGTCGGCCATCAACGGCCTGACCCAGGAACCGCCGAGCTTCCAGCTCGGCGCACTGGTCAAGCTCGACCCGGCCCTGTTCACTGGCCTGCAACTCGACGCACAGCTGGTAACCAGCAACGGCCAGCCGCAAACCTTCGAACTGCGCCTGGACGACCAGACACGTAGCTTGAAATTGCAGGGCCCCAGTGGCGAGGTGAAGATGAGCTTCGACACCCAGGGTGGCGAGTTGCTGGGGAGCCAAGCCATGCGCCAGGCGGCGCTGGCCAACTACCTGAATCAGTTTGACGCCGCGCAACAGCGTGGCCACGGCGACAAACAACTGATGGGCCTGTTCAAGGGTGCCTTCAGCCAGCTCAATAGCGTCGATGACAACCACACCCGCCTGGCCAACTCGGCCATGGCCCTGAACAAGAACAGCCGACTGCTGCTCAGCGGCCTGGCTGACTTCAACGCATCGATCAGCCAGCCCACGAAGCAGCCAAATCCTTTGAAGCCGGAGGAGGCAGATGGTTTCAGCTACCAGGTTTCACAGTCGACCAGGATCAGTACCGACCCCAACCTTCGCGTGGAGCAGCAACAGCAGGCCACCCTGCGGGCCGCATGGCACGAAGGACTTAACCCAGGGATGGACCTGCAGCTGACTCGTGACAACGAATCACAGAATTATCGCTACCACGAAGTCAACGACCAGTCGAACAGCACTACTCGCCTGGGCTGGCGCAAGGCTGTGATGACCGATGCCAGCGTGTCGCAGCAGGCGACCCAGAAAGAACGCGTTCGCACCTATCAGAAAGGCATCGAGCTGTCGGACGTCGACAACAATACCTCCAGCAGCAAGGATCGAGACTTGCTGGGCGTTCTCGATACGTTGCTGCGGCAGGACCGTGAAGCACAGCGCATCGGCGTGCAGTCAACGCTGGAGCGTCAGGTGGCGGACCTGAGCCGGCTATGGCTACTGCAATCCACCTCGGCGCTTATCGAGAATTGAAGGTGCCGCCTTACCGGTTTTGCATGAGCCAATGGCCTATTCGTGATTTCAGGTCAAATGACCTTAGCGGTGCGCTGCCTTAATCAATCGAGCTGAAACCTGCACACTGCTCCGCACTCGAACAGTGATCGAGTCCGAGCCACACGGCTCGGTTCGGTCCGACGTTCATTCATCAGGAGCAGATCCCATGAGCATTCCATCTTTCGGCCTCGGCACCTTCCGCCTCAAGGGCCAGGTCGTCATCGACTCGGTCAAGGCCGCCCTTGAGCTGGGTTACCGGGCCATCGACACCGCGCAGATCTACCAGAACGAAGCCGATGTCGGCCAGGCCATCGCCGAAAGCGGCGTACCGCGCAGCGAGCTGTTCATCACCACCAAGATCTGGGTTGAAAACTACGCCGCCGACAAGCTGATCCCCAGCCTGCGCGACAGCCTGCAGAAACTGCGCACCGACTACGTCGACCTGCTGCTGATCCACTGGCCGGCCCCGGGCAACGGCGTCGAGCTGGGCGAATACATGGCAGCCCTGGCCGATGCCAAGAAGCTGGGCCTGACCCGCCAGATCGGCGTGTCCAACTTCAATATCGAATTGACCCGCCAGGCCATCGCCGTGGTCGGCATAGGTGAAATCGCCACCAACCAGATCGAGCTCAGCCCGTACCTGCAGAACAGCAAGCTGACGGCGTTCCTCAAAGAACAAGGCATCACCGTCACCTCGTACATGACCCTGGCCTACGGCAAGGTCCTGAAAGACCCGGTGCTGACCGAGATCGCCCGCACGCACAAGGCCACTGTCGCCCAAGTCGCCTTGGCCTGGGCCATGCAACAGGGTTATGCGGTTATCCCGTCTTCGACCAAACGCGAGAACCTGGCCAGCAACCTGCTCGCCCGCGACCTGCGCCTGGACGACGAGGACATGGCCCGTATCGCCAAACTCGAGCGCAATGGCCGCGAAGTCAGCCCTGAAGGCCTGGCGCCGATCTGGGACTGATGCCATGACCACGCCCCTGCAACCCCTGGGCACTGCCAGTGGAGCCCGCACAATGAAGCCTGCTCGGGTGCTGTTTGCCTTGGCCATCGGTGCCTTTGGCATCGGCACCACCGAGTTCACCCCGATGGGCCTGCTGCCGGTGATCGCGCAGGGCGTCGACGTGAGCATCCCCAGCGCTGGCATGCTGATTACCGCCTATGCCATCGGCGTGATGGTCGGTGCGCCGATCATGACCTTGCTGTTCAGCCGCTTCGGCAAACGCGCAGCGCTGATGGCCCTGATGTCGATTTTCACCTTGGGCAACCTGCTCTCGGCACTGTCACCGGACTACTACAGCCTGCTTGCCTCACGCCTGGTCACCAGCCTCAACCATGGGGCCTTCTTCGGCCTTGGCGCCGTGGTGGCGGCCAGCGTCGTGCCCAAGGAAAAACAGGCCAGCGCCGTGGCAACCATGTTCATGGGCCTGACCATCGCCAACATCGGCGGTGTGCCGGCTGCCACCTGGGTTGGCCAGCAAGTCGGCTGGCGCATGGCCTTCACCGGTACGGCGGTGCTCGGCCTGCTGGCCATGGCCGCCCTGTGGTATGCCCTGCCCAAGGGTGAACGCGGCAGCGTGCCGCATGTGCGCAAGGAACTGGCGGTAATCGCCCGCCCCAGCGTGCTGCTGGCGATGGCAACCACGGTGTTGGGGGCTGGCGCCATGTTCACCCTGTATACCTACGTGGCGCCGGTGCTGGCGGAACTGACCGGTGCCTCGGACAGCTTCGTCACCTTTGGCCTGGTGCTGATCGGCGTTGGCTTCACCTTGGGCAACAGCCTGGGTGGCCGCCTGGCTGACTGGTCACTGGAGGGTGCGGCGAAGATTTTCCTCGGCGTGCTTGCGCTGATCATGCTGCTGATGCCGCTGGTATTGGGCAGCCATGTCGGCGCCGCCATCGCCTTGCTGGTGTGGGGCATGTTCACCTTCGCGGTGGTGCCACCGCTGCAGATGCGGGTGATGACCGCTGCCATCGAGGCACCTGGGCTGGCGTCGTCTATCAACGTGGGGGCGTTCAACCTGGGTAACGCCGTAGGCGCGGCCTTGGGCGGCGCGGTGATCAGCCTGAACCTTGGTTACGCTGCAGTACCGATGGCTGGTGGCGTGCTGGCGGCTGCGGGGTTGCTGCTGGTGTGGCTCGGTGGGCGCAACAGGGCTACGGTAGCCCTGGTCGCCGACTGAGTTGGTCCTGTAGGAGCGGCCTTTCGCGACGCAAGGCCGCGCCTACACCCCCTCGGTAACCTGTAGAAACACCAGATCAGAATCTGAGCCCGACGTTAACTATCAATTGACGTCCTGTTCATGCTCGATGCCTCGCTGGACATTCCAGTGACACTCGCCGCGCCGGGTGGATCTCGCCATAGGGAACGTCAAGGGAACAGTGACGCCGATTCGTCGTTTGCGGGTTGCCGTGATACAGCATGTTCATCCCGCGGCTCGTGCCTATGCGCAATTCCTGGCGGCCAGAGATGAGGAATTGCAGTTGCGCTGAAGGCCCGGCTTGAGACCTTCTGCGCCTGGTAGATCGAGCGCCGCCCGCGCGGCGCATCGCGGATGAATCCGCTCCTACATCCGTTGCAACGTGCCGAACCTGTCACGCCATGGCTGCCAGCCTTGGCGCATGCCTTGAGTCTTGCAAACAAGGCTGACAACCCTGGCTTCACAGGCATGGCCACATTGCAACGGATGTAGGAGCGGATTCATCCGCGATGCGCCGCGCGGGCGGCGCTCGATCTCAGAGGCGCCATAAGCCTAAAGACATACGCTTGAAACCCCGCCCACTGTTCCACCCAACGCAATAATGAAATGCCCAGCACACCGATTCTCGGGCACGCCAGCGAGTACTACGCTACTCCCTGCCAACCCGCCCCCAGGAGACACCCCGATGCCCCGCCCTCCACTGCCTCCCTTCACCCGCGAAACCGCCATCCAGAAGGTCCGCCTCGCCGAAGACGGCTGGAACAGCCGCGACCCTGCCAACGTCGCGCTGGCCTATTCCGTCGATACCGCCTGGCGCAATCGCGTCGAGTTTCCCCGCGGCCGCGCCGAGGTCGAGGCGTTTCTGACCCGCAAGTGGAACCATGAACTGGAGTACCGCCTGATCAAGGAACTGTGGGCCTTCACCGGCAACCGTATCGCCGTGCGCTATGCCTACGAATACCACGACGACAGCGGCCAGTGGTTCCGAGCCTATGGCAACGAGAACTGGGAGTTCGCCGAAGATGGCTTGATGCAAAACCGCTTTTCCAGCATCAACGAACACCCTATCACTGAAGCAGAGCGCAAGTTCCGCTGGCCGCTCGGCCGGCGCCCGGACGACCACCCGGGGCTGAGCGACCTGGGCCTCTGATCAGCCCACAGGCAAAGTGACCTTGACCTCCAGCCCGCCGCCCAGGCGATTGGCCAGGGTCACGCTGCCTCCCTGCTCCAGCACAATCGCGCGCACCGCCGGCAAGCCAAGCCCGACGCCACCGGTGTCGCGATTACGCGAACCCTCTATGCGGAAAAATGGCGCGAATACCCGCTCCTGCAATTGCGGCGCAATACCCGGACCGCGATCCAGCACGGTGATTTCCAGTTGCTCGGCAGTGACCGCCAGCCGCAGCTCAGGCGCCAGGCCATACTTGACCGCGTTGTCGACCAGGTTCACCAGCACCCGCTTGATACCCACCGGCCGCCCGACATACACGCAGCGTCGCGGTGCATCGAGAGCAACCTTGATGCCCGCGTCCTTGAAGTCGTCCACCACTGTTTGCAGCATCTCAGCCAGGTCGAACGCCGTGGTTTGCTCAAGCCGCGCATCATCGCGGAAGAACTCCAGCGCGGCATCGACCATTGCCTGCATGTCGTCAACATCCCTGAACAGCCTGGCCTGCAATTCGCCGTCCTCGATGAACTCGCCGCGCAGGCGCATGCGCGTCAAGGGCGCACGCAGATCGTGGGAAATCGCCGCCAGCATCTGTGTGCGGTCATTCACGAAGTGCCTGAGCTGCGCCTGGGTGGCATTGAAGGCGAGTATTGCCTGACGCAGATCATGGGGGCCGACCACCGGGATCGGCGGGGCGTTGAAATCCTTGCCAAAACGCCGCGCGCCTTCGGCGAAGCGCTCGAGCGGGCGGGCCAGATAGCGTGTGGCGAACAGCGCGACCAGCAGGCTGGACGCCAGCATCAAGGCGAGGATGATCAGGGTGCGCGGCAGTTCGTCCAGCCCCCAGCTGCGGTCTGTGGCGCGATACAGCACCCAGCTCTTGTCGCTCAGTTCGATCATCAGGGCGTAACCGCGCGCCGGTGAGTACTCGGGCAGATCGGACGGCTCGTAGGCCTGAATTCGTGCATCAGGCCGTTTCAGTAATGCGCGCAGCGTGGGCGTGCCCTGGCGAAAGTCGGCATCGACCAGCACTGGCACACCGGCTTCGTCATGGCGGCGCAACCATTGCACGGTGTAGGACCCGTCACCCGCCGCACTGGCGATGCTGGCACGCTGCGCGACTGGCGTGGCATCAAGAATGCGGGTCACGGTAGCGACCTTTTCGATGACCCCGCTTTCCAGCAACGGCGGCTGCGCCCACGCGCTCAGCAGCAGGCTGAACAGCACTTTGAGCAGTAGCAGGATGAGCATCGCCGTCAAGGTGGTCAGGGCTATCCAGCGGGCGATGGTGATCCGTGGCCGCGGCAGGCCCTTGCGCAGCCTGCTCAGCAGGCTCATCGCCTGACCACGCTGGCAGTGAACAGGTAGCCGACGTTGCGCACGGTGCGGATCAGCGGTTGAGTGCCTGCCTCACCCTCCAGCTTGCGGCGCAGCCGACTGACCTGGACGTCGATGCTGCGGTCATAGGCCTCGTAGGCTTCACCCCGGGCCAGGTCCAGCAATTGCTGGCGGCTGAGCACCCGCTGCGGGTGCTCGGCAAACACCAGCAGCAGCTCGAACTCACCGTTGGAAAGCGGAATCATGACCTGCTCTGGCGAACGCAGCTCACGCCGCAGCACATCCAGTTGCCAGCCAGAAAACGCCAGCACCGTGCATGGGTTAGCGGCCCCGCCGACCGGTGCTTCACTTACCCGACGCAACACCGCTCGCACCCGCGCCAGCAGCTCGCGGGCAGCAAATGGTTTGGTCAGGTAATCATCTGCCCCCAGCTCCAGGCCGACCACGCGGTCGCTCAGCTCTGCCATGGCCGTGAGCATGATCACCGCCACCTTGTGCTCGGCGCGCAAACGTTGGCACAGCACCAGGCCACTGTCGCCCGGCAGCATCACATCGAGAATCACCAGGTCAGGCACCCGCCGCTCCAGGGCTTGCCAGAGTCCCCTGCCATCGCGCGCCACATCGACCTCATAGCCGTGCTGACGGAGAAACTTCTGCAGCAGGTCGAGTACTTCAACATCATCGTCAACAATCAGCAAATGGCTCACACAAAGGTACCGCGAACAAAGGCAATGAGTACTTACTGTAAGGCCATCTCCGGGCTGCAGTCATATATTTCAACCCAGAAACAAAGTGTCAGACACGAGATAATCCGGACATTCCCAGGCAATCAATCCCCCGCAGCATCGGCGTCACTTCTTCACAGGAATGTGCCTATGCCCACCTCTTCTACTGCCTGGTCATCTGCCCGCAACACAGTCCTGGCCTTGTCGCTGCTTGCCGCCAGCGGCTGCAGCCAGCGCCCGCCTGCCAGTGCCTGCGGCCCTGTCGCCCATCAGCTCAGCGACCCGGCCGAACCCGCCAACCGCGCCGTGTTCGCCTTCAACCGCAGCGTCGACGACTACCTGCTGGCGCCGGTCGCCCGTGGCTACACCGCCTTGCCGAACTTCGCCCAGCAAAGCGTGCATAACTTCGCCGCAAACTTCGGTGAGCCAAAGGTATTCGTCAACGACGTGCTGCAAGGTAACGGCGAACGGGCGATGACCAGCCTGAGCCGCTTCATCTTCAACACCACCCTCGGCGTGGCCGGCCTGATCGATGTTTCCGGCAAGATGGGGCTTGCCCGCCATGAGTCGGACTTCGGCCAGACCTTCGGCGTGTGGAACATCGCCGATGGCCCGATCGTCGAGCTGCCGCTGCTGGGCACACACAACCTGCGCGATGCGACTGGCCGGGTATTAGGCCTGGCGATGGACCCGTTCGGCGACAACAGTGATACGGTCGAAACCTTGAACACCGTGGCCTTGGCCGGTGGCGTGGTGGATGGCCGCGCGCAGGCGTTGCCGCTGACCGACAAACTGCGCACCCAGCCAGATGACTACCGGGCCCTGCGCGATTACACCGCGCAACAGCGCGCCAACCGGGTGGCCGAAGGCAAGCTCGGTGCACCCGGCAAGCGCCCGGACCACTGCCAGGGAGGGCATGCCGGTGAATGAGGCTGTTTCACTGTTCCGCCGCGTGGAAAGCGGGGCCGAACAGCCGGTGCTGTTGCACGAACTCGAAGCACGCGTCTCGGCGGATGGGCGCGAACTGATTGTCAGCCGTTATCGGGAGCGCTATGGCGATGAGGGCGACGCCCAGCGCCACGAAGTGCATCGCCGCGTACCGATCGCTGCCTTGCTCAAGTGGATGGCCAGAGAAGGCACGACACCCCAGCCATCCTGATGACGTTGCTCAGTGCGTCATCTTGCTCACTGCGGCCGCAAGTATCGGGGCCAGCTCTGTATCGGTCATCGCCGGGCAGACCTGCATGTGCATCAGGTCACTCCAGTCCAGCGTCCAGTGCAACACCGGCTGCAGGTCATTGCTTTCAACCACGGCAAAGCCCTGCAGTTCGCCGACCGCATGCCAACGACCATGGACCTTCAGCTCGGCGGGCGGCACGCCGCCGGTCTTGGCGAAGCGGGCCATGACGGCGTTGCGGTTTTCCGGGGCAATGCTCCATTGAATGATGAAAAGCATGTGGCACCTCCCAGTGGCTCGGCACCTGTGCCAAACACGCGCTCCGGGGGCGCCGGGGCCTGGAGCGGGTGAATACGCCATGATTAGGCATAGCAGGATGAACCGTTGAGTGCCTGGCTGATTGTCGGAAGCTGTACCGGCCTCTTCGCGGGTGAACCCGCTCCCACATTGATCGAGCACCACCTGTACAAACAACTGTCCTGCTCAATCTCCAAGGATTTGCGCAACCTTTGTGGGAGCGGGCTTGCCCGCGAAGAGGCCGGTACAGGCAACAGCAGAATCAGGCAATCCGTCGGCCGGATCGAGTTACCTCTGCACGAGGGTGGTCGCACATGCTGCACATCCGCCCCCGCAAACGAGGACCTCCCCATGCACGTCATCGCCTACGGCGCCCACGCCAGCGACCGCCCTCTGGAACCGATCCGCATCACCCGCCGCGCACCCGGCGCCGCCGATGTGCAGATCGCGATCGACTACTGCGGTATCTGCCACTCCGACCTGCACCAGGTGCGTTCCGAGTGGGAAGGCACCCAGTTTCCCTGCGTGCCAGGCCACGAAATCGTTGGCCGGGTCACGGCCGTCGGCGCCGAGGTGACCGGCTTCAAGCCCGGCGACCTGGTCGGTGTGGGGTGTATCGTCGACAGTTGCAAGCACTGCGCCGACTGCGACGCAGGCCTGGAGAACTACTGCAACGGCATGATCGGCACCTACAACTTCCCCACCCCCGACGAACCGGGCTGGACCCTGGGTGGCTACTCGCAGCAGATCGTGGTGCACCAGCGCTACGTCCTGCGCGTGCGCCACCCGCAGGCCCAGCTGGCAGCCGTGGCCCCGTTACTGTGCGCTGGCATCACCACTTACTCGCCCCTGCGCCACTGGGGCGCCGGGCCGGGCAAGAACGTCGGCGTGGTCGGCATCGGTGGCCTCGGCCATATGGGCATCAAGCTGGCCCATGCCATGGGCGCGCACGTGGTCGCCTTCACCACGTCCGAATCCAAGCGCGAAGCTGCCTTGGCGCTGGGTGCCGATGAGGTTGTGGTATCGCGCGATGCCCAGGCAATGGCCAGGCACCAGCTGTCGTTCGACTTCATCCTCAACACCGTGGCGGCGCCCCATGAGCTGGATGCGTTCCTGGTGCTGCTCAAACGCGACGGCACCCTCGGCCTGGTGGGCGCACCGGCCACGGCACACCCGTCACCGAACGTGTTCAACCTGATCATGAAGCGCCGGGCGATCGCCGGGTCGATGATCGGCGGCATTGCCGAAACCCAGGAAATGCTCGACTTCTGCGCCGAGCATGGGATCGTCGCCGATATCGAACTGATCCGCGCCGATCAGATCAACGAGAGCTACGAGCGCATGCTCAAGGGTGATGTGAAGTACCGCTTCGTGATCGACAACTCTACCTTGGCCGATTGAATGTCCGAAACGCGACAGTGAGTGCCTGTTCGGCGTGAGACAGGCATTGCCCGGCTGGATAACCTCCTTCGGGCAATGCCTTGCCATCACTCGAAAAAGAGCCACGCCCATGACGACTCCTGCCGCCACCTTGGCCCCGTCCGCCACCCCTGCCGACCAACCCCAGGGCTTTCTGGTCCGTATTGTCGGCGCCGCCGCCTTCGCCCACCTGCTCAACGACCTGATCCAGGCTGTGCTGCCGTCGATCTACCCGATGCTCAAGAGCGACTTCTCGCTGAGTTTCGCCCAGATCGGCTGGATCGCCCTGATCTACCAGGTGACCGCCTCGCTGCTGCAGCCCTGGGTCGGCATGTACACCGACAAACGCCCTATGCCCTACCTGCTGCCTACCGGCATGCTGTTCACCCTGGTCGGCATCGCCCTGCTCGCCTTCGCCAACAGTTACGAGATGCTGCTGTTCGCCGCTGCCGTGGTCGGCATCGGTTCGGCGACCTTCCACCCGGAAGCCTCGCGGGTGGCGCGCATGGCCTCCGGCGGGCGCTTCGGCACCGCGCAGTCGACCTTCCAGGTCGGCGGCAACACAGGTTCCGCGATCGGCCCGCTGCTGACCGCCGCCATCGTCATCCCCCACGGCCAGCCAGCCATTGCCTGGTTCATGCTGGCTGCCGGCCTGGCCATATTCGTCTTGCTGCGTGTCACCGGCTGGACCATCCGCCACGGCCAGACTCAGCTCAAAGGCCTGGCCGGGCAACAGGCGCCTGGGTTGTCGAAAGGCGCCATGTGGCGTGCCGTAGGCGTGATCGCCGTGTTGATGTTTGCCAAGTTCGTCTACATCGCGTCGTTCACCAACTACTTCACCTTCTACCTGATCGAACACTTCGGCCTGAGCGTGCAGCAAAGCCAGCTGTACCTGTTCGTGTTCCTCGCCGCCGTGGCCCTGGGCACTTTTGCCGGTGGGCCAGTGGGTGACCGCATCGGGCGCAAGGCGGTGATCTGGATCTCCTTCCTCGGTGTAGCGCCGTTCGCCCTTGCCCTGCCCTACGCCAACCTGGCCTGGACCGCCGTACTGGCAGTGGCCATCGGCCTGGTGATGTCATCGGCCTTCGCTGCGCTGGTGGTGTACGCCCAAGAGGCGGTGCCCGGCCGCGTCGGCATGGTGTCGGGGGTGATGTTCGGCTTGATGTTCGGCATCAGCGGCATCGGCGCTGCGGGCCTTGGTGAACTGGCCGACCTGCATGGCATCGAGTGGGTGTACAAGGTGATTTCGTTCCTGCCGCTGCTGGGCCTTGCCACCGCACTGCTGCCGGCAACCCGTTCGAAGGCGCGGCCTACCCGCTGCTGCTAAGATGGCCGCGCTTGTCGGACTGTACGAGAGCATCATGGTCAAACCCCAGCACGAATTGCTGACAGAGGTCGATGAATGGACCTGGGAGGTGGGCAGCCGGGCAACCGACTACCCGCCGGACTGGTTCATCGCCCCCCACTCGCATGCCAAGCACCAGCTGATCTACGCCATCAAGGGCCTGATGCTGGTCGAATCCGAGGCCGAACGCTGGACCGTGCCCCCCAGCCGCGGCATCTGGATGCCCTGCGGGCAGGTGCATGCCATTCGCTGCGTCGGTGACGTGAAGATGCGCAGCGTGTTCGTGCGCCCCGATGCGGCAGCTGGCCTGCCGCAGCAGAGCAAGGCCATCAGCATTTCGCCGCTGCTCAGCGAACTGATCAAGGCATCGGTCGACTTCGCGGGGCCTTTTGTCGAGGACTCGCGTGAGGCGCGGGTCATGCGCCTGATCCTCGATGAGATCTGCGTGCTGCCGACCCTGCCGCTGAAGCTGCTGCATCCCAGCGACGCACGCCTGCGGGCCATCTGCTCGGCCTTGCACGAGCGGCCACACGACACCTCGACCCTGGCCGACTGGGGCGCGCACCTGGGCATCGACGAGAAGACCATCCAGCGCCTGTTCCGCAAGGAAACCGGCATGACCTTCGGCCAGTGGCGCCAGCAGGCGCGGCTGATGCAAGCACTGGAACGCATCGCCCTGGGCCAGCGCATCATCGATGTGGCGGGCACGCTGGGCTATGACAGCCCCAGCGCGTTCGCCAGCATGTTCAAGCGCCACTTCGGCATTACTCCCAGTCAGTTCTTCAAGTGACCTGAACATTGCTACATAACGTTTCAGCTGCGGGCGAACTTACCGTGGCTGCACTGCCTGCCAGTGTGAACGGGGTGCCACCGCGCAACCCTCAGCAAATCCGGGCATCCGAGGGGTATTTGATGTACATGAGTTGAAACAGCTAGCGAGGCAATTTGTAGGACGTTTCACCCGAGCACTGTAGGCAGAATCGCGATATCGGCCCATTCCTGTATGAAACCTCAGTTTCCGCAGGATTTTATGGCTGCTACGGTCCGTTTTTCCTACAACGGCACGGACGCCAATGGCATGAGAGAAACATGGATCAATACAATAGATCTGGCCTGGCCTTGCAGAAGCATTTGCTCAACCTGCGCCGCGAGCGGGACCGCTTGAAGGCCCAAGGCAAGCACAAGGAAGCCGAGCGGCTGGCGCGTGAAATTACGCGGATCGAATCCGTAGTGGCTGCATTGCCCGCGGCGGCCAAACCGCCGACGCTGCAGTAGAAAGGCAAACGCCCCGTCAGCGCGGGGCCTTCTTGCCAGGGCGCCCGCTCAAGCGCAGCGCTTGAGAATGGTCTTGATCGGGCGCCTGACCCGGCGCTTCGATACCGCCTTTGGCTTGATCCAGCGGCAAGCCTCGATTTCGTTGCCAGGGCGCGGCTTGGCTGCGGCCTTGCGGGCTTCGAACAGGTAGTGGATGACCTTCTCCTCCCTGAACTCGGCGATGTAGCGCAGCTCGTCGAACGCCAGGCCGGTTTCTTCGGCCATCTCGCGGTGCGCTGCCTCCAACGGCGTTTCATCACGCTCCACCGTACCGCCAGGCAGGTTCCATTTGGCATTGCGCTTGCGTACGAACAGCACCTCGCCATCCCTGCGGTAGATCACCGTGGCGCGAAGCTTGATACCTTTGCGTCTGGCTGTTGCAGTGTCCATTGCCTTCATGCGCGCGCGTTCCCATTAGGTTGGCCGGGCTGGAGCCGGGCAAGGCTCCTGTCCCGACTGTAGGGGGGTAATGTGTCTATTGAATGACCATCACCCCCACGGGCTGGTTCAGACTGCAGTTCAGATCGCAGCCTTGCGGCGCAGTTCCCTGCTGCCCGCCCCCAGGCAGGTCACGGCAAAGGCAATCACCAGCGCCCCGGTGCCCAACAGGAAGATCAGTTGCTGGTTGGAGCCCTCCACCAGCAGGGCGATCAGCGCCGGGGTCACCGCCGCCGCCCCCATCAGGGTAATGCTGACCAGCGGCGTGAGCTTGCCGGTCGGGTCGTTGGTGGTGATGAGCGCCATGTAGTACGACAACGACAGCACCCAGCCAAAGTTGATCAGCAGCAACGCCACAAACAACTGCATCGGCGTGCGGGCGTGGCCAGTGAGCATGGCAATGGAGATGAACACGGCAATCAGCCCCAGCGCGATCATCAGCTGGCGGTTGACCCGCGCCCCCAGCAGGCTCGGCAGCCCGGCCCCAGGCAAGCCACCAATGGCCGACAGGCCAAACGCCCAGCCGATATCGACAGCGTCGATGCCCTGGTCACGCGCCAGCTGGTCGATGAAGCCCCACACGCAATAGATGGCGATCTGCATGAACAGCATGCCCACCAGCGCCGTGCGCCCCGTGCGCGCCGAGCCACCTTGGGCCGAAGAGCCCTCGCCGCTTGCCAGCGACACCGTCGGGCGACGCGGCAACACCAGGCTGGCGCCGCAGATCAGCAGGTACCACAGGCCGAACGCGCACAACGCGGTCACCGTCCCGCTCTGTGCTGCGAGCATCGGCAACGCTGCGGAAAACAGCGAGTACTCTGGCGTCTGCAGGAGCAGCATCAGGCCGAACGAACGGTCCTGGTTGGGCAAACGGCCCAGCGTCGAGACCGCATAGGCATACACCAGCCCCGCACAGGTGCCGGCCGCCAGGCGTACGACCAGCAACAGCGTGTTGCTGCTGGCGAAGGCCGTGGCAATGCTCAGGGCCACGCACAGCGCGCCAAACCACAGGCACAGGCTGCGCCCACCGTGGCGCTTCATCAGGATCGGGCACAGCAAGGTGCCCAGGGTCATGCCAATCATCTCGACCGACACCACCCAGCCCTGCTGGTCGAGTGACAGGCTCAGCTGCTCGGTGACCAAACCCATGAAAATGGGTTGCACACCACAGACGATGAATGAAGTACAGGCAATGAAAATCAAGGCGGCACGCAGCAGCTTGGAATCATTGATCATGGGAGGACTCCGACACGGCATTTGTTTTTATTGTGGGTGTTGTCCCGCCCCGAAAGCGCCGTAGCAGGCGGCCGGGCCGGTCACGAAGGCCATCCTGGGCCGAGACCGAAGGCTTTGAAAGTTAATTATCGGAATCGACTTCAGTGGACTTTTTAATGCAGGCCAGTGGCCGTTGCCTGCATCAAGAAATGCACTGTGGTCGATCCTGATAATTAATTTGTGAGGGGGCTGGATCCTCCCTACCGTATGACGCTACCCAAGCCTCGGAAAAAAGGCCCCCATCATGAACGACCGTGAGTTCATCAATGCCATCGATGCCGATGGCCAGCCCCTGAACATCGCCGTGCGCAACGGCCGCATCAGCCACATCGGCCCGCAACGCGCTGGCATCGCCGCCGCCGAGACCATCGACCTCGAAGGCCTGCTGGCGCTGCCCGGCTTCGTCGACGGCCACATCCACCTGGACAAGAGTTTCGTCGGCGACCGCTGGCGCCCGCACCAGCCGGTCGCCAGCCTGCGCGAACGGCTGGCCGTGGAAAAGCGCGAGCTTGCCAGCGCCCCGCCGATTGTCGAGCGCGCCGATGCGCTGATGCGCCAGGCCGCCTCTTTCGGCACCTTGGCCATGCGCTGCCACGTGGACGTCGACGCCACCACCGGCCTGACCAACCTGCACGCCATGCTCGAGGCCCGTGAAAAATGGAAAGACCTGATCGACATCGAGCTGGTGGCCTTCCCGCAGGCCGGGGTGGTGACCTGCCCCGGCACCGCTGAGGTGATGGAAGCTGCCGTACGTGAAGGCGTGCAGGTCGTTGGCGGCATCGACCCGACCACCCTGGACGGCGATGCCGACGCCCAGCTTGATATCGTTTTCGGCATTGCCGACCGGCATGGCGTGAAGGCCGACATCCACCTGCACGAACCAGGCGATATCTGCATCGCCCAGCTCGAACGCATCGCCACCCGCACCCAGGCGCTGGGCATGCAAGGCCTGGTGGCGGTCAGCCATGCTTATGGCCTGGGCGACGTCAGCGACGCGGTGGTCGACCGCTGCGCTGAAATGCTGGCCCGTGCCGGCGTGTCGATCATGACCAATGCCCCCGGCGAACACGCCTTCCCGCCCGTGCTGCGCCTGCGCGCCGGTGGCGTGCGGGTGTTCACCGGCAACGACAACATCCAGGACGCCTGGTGGCCCTATGGCAACGGCGACATGCTGCAACGGGCGATGCTGGTCAGCTACCGCTCGGGTTTCAATACCGACGAGGAACTGCGGGTAGCACTGGAGATGGCGACCGTGGCCAGTGCCGGGGTAATGGGCAAGCAGGATTACGGGTTGCAGGTGGGTAACGAAGCCAGCTTCGTGCTGTTCAAGGCGCCCAATGCTGCCGCGGCCGTGGCCGCAGCCATCCACGAACGGCTGATCGTGCGCCATGGCGCGTTCTGGGGCGGGCCTGCACAGCTGCAACTGAAGGCCGCGCAGTTCGCCACCGAGCTGCGTCGCTAATCGGCTCGCTAACGCGAGCGCTTGTAGGAGCGGCCTTGTGTCGCGAAAGGGCTGCGCAGCAGCCCCAAGATTTCAGCGCACATGCATGAATTACAGGGGCTGCTGAGCAGCCCTTTCGCGACACAAGGCCGCTCCTACACCAAACGCGGGCTCTTACTCAGCTTCGGCGCGCAGGATGCCAATCAGGATCTCGGCCAATTCCTTGACCATCGGGTCCGCCGTGGGCCGATGGAAGATCGCCGCCTCGAACACCCGAATCGGCTTGAACCCTTCCTCTGCCCCGAGCACCCGATGCCCAGGCGTCACCACCCGCGACGGCAACAGGCTGACGCCCAGGCCATTGGCCACCGCCGCCTGGATTCCCGCCAGGCTCGAACTGGTGAAGCCAATGCGCCAACTACGGCCCATGGCCTCGACCGCGCTGATCATGTCATCGCGGTACAGACCACGCGGCGGAAAGGTCACCAGCGGGATCGGGTCCTGGGCGAAGCTGGGGTACTGCGCGCTGTCGATCCACTCGATACGCTCCGGCTGGCAAGCGTTGGCCTCGCGGCTGTGGCGCCGCTGCTTGACCAGCACCAGGTCCAGTTCGCCCCTGTCGTAGGTGCTCATCAGGTCACGGCTCAGGCCACCGGTGATCTCCAGCTTGACCGTCGGGTTGAGCCGGTTGAACGCTGCCAGCGCCTGCATCGTCTTGCCCGCAACAAAGTCGTCCGGCAGGCCGATACGCACCGTGACCGAAACCCCACCCGACATCGCTTCGCTCAGCTGGTTGCTCACCGTGAGCAGATGCCGCGCATAGCGCAACAGGGTTTCACCGGCGTCGGTCGGGTGTACCTCGCGGTTGCTGCGGTCGAGCAGCTGATGGCCGACCATTTCCTCCAGCCGGCGCACCTTCTGGCTGACCGTGGACTGGGTGGAATGCAGGCGCGCGGCAGCGGTGGTAAAGCTGCCACAGTCGGCCACCATGACCACGGCGCGGAGCATGTCCAGGTCATAGATGGCGCGGTTGGATTTGGTGCTGTCGGTCATTGGCAAGGGTCGGCTTTCGAGTGGGGCTCGGGTGCATGATGCCTGAAGCTGAGCCACGGGGAAGCGCTTATTGGTGGCTGTTGTCACGGGGCAAGCCCCAGTGCAGTAGACTTGGGCCTTTCTTTGCCCCTCCCTGGAAAACCTGATGAACAAACTGATCCTGCCTGTGGCCATCTTTGTGAGCGTGATCCTCGCGGGGAAACTGGCCGAGCATTTTGCGCTTGAGGGCAACTGGAAAATCGGCGTGCTGTGCCTGGTGGCAGCCTGCGTGCAGATCGTGGTTACCCGTCTGCAGCGTTCGCAGCGGCAGAAAGCGCAACGCTAAGGCACCACGGGATAACGCTTACTGGATGCGCTTGAGCTTTTCGAGCATGGCGGCACTGCCTTTGAGGTAACCGGTGACCTCGCCATCTTCCCGCTTGAATTTGATGCCCATCACTTTGTTATCCAGTTTTACCAGCTCGACCGATGCCCGGATGACTTCCTGCGGATGCGTGATGGTCGCGGGGGCTTTGCCGTTCTGAGTGGAGACTTCGCTGACGGTTTGCTCGAACACATTGCGTTCAGCGTCATACGACCACGACGACTGCTGTACGATTTTTTGCATCGCGTTCTTTTCAGTAACGATCAGAAAGTCGGTTGCCGACCCATCCGCCTTGAGCAGCAACAGCGCCAGCGCCTGGGAGGTGCCGTCATCGGCGTTGGAGTACCAGAGGCCGTACAAGTCACTTCTGCTATACGTGGGGCTTGTGATCTGATCTTCGCCAGGCGGCGTGCCCGCGCCCGTTGTCGTGCAGGCAGCGACCACCAACGGGGCGAGCAATGCGACAGCCAGATTGAGGTACTTTCTCATCTCTTTCCTGATGGATTTTCCAAGACCTGGACAATCTATCGCATCGAGCGCCTGGTTTGGTATGACGACGTGAACGCTCCCGCGCACCCCCAAGACGTCTACTGCCCCCCCAACGTATAAAGGCGTACTTGGGTATCGCCAACTTTTAGCGTGCTGACCTTGTTCCAATTATTCGGAATGGGCGCGAAATCATCGGGCGGTGCGCTGTTGCTCACCAACCACACTCTGGTTTGACCGACGGGTAGTTTTTCGAGGCTGTCGAGATAGATCTTGTCGGCCTCATTGTTGACCAGTGTGCCAAACCCATAATTACCTGGTCGCCCGGAAGCGCCATTGGCCTGGGGCGGTGTATAGAGCAGCGGCACCGAACCAGTCTTGTTGTAGTAGACATAGCCGAAATACCAGAAAAGGTCGCTGACCACGATACGGTCATTCGCCTGGTAGTTTTCATTGACGTAGTTGACCAAGTTGATCGAGCAGCAGGGCGAGGCGATGACGCTGCACCCTGCCTGCAACTACGCCCTTGCGGCCAGGTGCATGGGTGTAAGCGCGCAAGCTTTTTCCTTCCGGAACAGTGACGAGGACTTATATGGAGAAAGCCATGAACGACTTCAATTGCGCCTACGTGCGCAGCCACTACAACGTGCCCGCCGAGATCGGGCGCCGCGTGATCGCCAACGGTGAGCCAGGCGTCATCATTGCCGACCGCGGCCACTGCATCGGCGCCATCCTCGACAGCGACCCGAAGAAGCGCATCCGCAACTACCACCCAACGTGAGAGATGCAGTACGGCGAAATAGCCCAGACGCTGCCGCTCAAGCAGTGGGAAGTGCTCACCAACTGCATGTACGACTGGGATGACGCCAGGTACATGCTTGGCGATGCCCGCCATTACGTTCAGCGCGTGTGGGCGGCGACACGCAGTCAGGCCAAGTACAGGGCGTATCAGGAACTGGCGGTGTACTTCAACGACGACGCAACCGCCATGCTGAGCTTCAAAGTTCGCGCGACCACCTGACCCTCCGGCGCTGCCCGCCAGCGACCAAACTACGTGTCTTGGCTGAAATGCAGCGCAACGGCCAGAACTGCAACCACGAGCACTACCTCGGCAACGAGGTACACGCCGTAAAAATCTTCCGAGAACATTCCTGAACTTCCGCGAGCAATTGTTGAGCTTGTAGGCCGCGAAGCATGCATTTCGCGGTGCAAAGCTCAGAGCAGAATCGCTTCTCAGAAGTTCATCAAAAACTCGGCGCTGCCCGCCAGCGCCTTCCCCGAAAACGAAAACGCCGCCCAATGTGGCGGCGCTGACTGAAGACGAGTGGACGTTACCAGGTCTTCGGTTCGGACTTCTTGTACGAGCCACCAGTCATGCACTTCTCTACCAGGTCTTCGCGAGCCTTGTTGTCTGGAAGCGCTTTCAGGTAGTCGGGCTGGCAGTGCTCGGCAGTGGGTTCGTAGGCGGCAGTGTCGGCGGCGTTTTCTTTACAGCCGACTAGTCCTACAGCTAACGCCCCAGTGAGCGCCAATGTAAGCGAGCGCATCATGGCTTGAACCCCTGATCCTGGCTTTCATCAGGTTCCGAGATCTCATAGAACTTGTCGCTGACTTCCTTCTGTTCCTTCGGCTTCTGTTCGGCCTCTGCCTCGAAGCAGCCGCTGAGAGAAAGCGAGGTTACTGCGACAAGCATTGCTCCAATGATGGTGCGTTTCATGAGGTTCCTTCCTGTGAAATGGCCGGGCGTTATATCAAAGAACTACCCCTCCCGCAAAACGTGGCGCCGTGCCAGCATCCGGCGCCTTCCCCTATTCGCCGTCGGCGATACAGTTCTGCTCCGCGAGGTGGACGAGGCCCGCGACGACACCGGCACGGTTGCTCATCGGACCATCACCCAGATGCAAAAGGATTACGGCCTGCCCGATCACTTGTACGTTCTCAGTTATGGCCAGCCAGCCCCGCAAATTCACCCTGAGTGTTTCATGAACGAGGGCGGAGTGAGCGCTATGCACGCGAGGTCCAAGACGTAGCTCAGGATCTGCCGGCCTGATTCTGAACGTACTGCTCGGCCATTACCTTTCCTTCAAGAATGGCTTCTGTAGAAGAAGAAAATTGCCGACTCGCTCGTAGCGTTCTCGGGGTACCGCCTGGTTTCCCCACTTCAACCAACATGCCGGTGGGAGACTCATCACTCGCCCCCCAGAGCACGTAGATTGATGCCTGGTATCCAAGGTAGGTATGCACGTAAAGGTCATGACTGGTGGCTTGAAGGCTCATTACTCTCTCCAACTGGGCGCCTCGATTGCGCCTCCGATGGAGATACGACTAATCCTTTCTAACGAGCGTTCCGTTTGCAAGACATCGTTACTTATGAAGGCGTGAGCCTTTGCGTGGAAGCGGTTCTGGCCCTGGGATAGTTGGGGCTGGAAACCTCACGGCGACCCAATCGACTGCACGCTCGAGCGCCCAAGCCATGGCCACAGACAATTTCTGTCCACGGCAATCTGGATGATGCTCTTCAAGCAACGGCACACCCTTATCCCCGTAGATGCCTATGAAAAGTTGCGTGACGTTCTCTAAAGAAAGACGCGCTTGGATGTTGATCAGAGTGCCGCAGGGCAAGCGCTCATCGTAGTTGCGAAAATGCAACTCCGGGTTGGCCCACTCCCAATAAACGGTGCCGCGATTACGCATGGAACGAACCCTTCACTTTCAAATCTTGACCAGAGAGGCAGCATACACAGCTGCCCCGCTGAATCTACTGCAGAACGTGAGCGTTACATTTTTTTACATCTAAAGGGTCACTTCGCAGCTGCGCTTGTTCCACGAGTACCAATACTCTCTACTGCGATCCACCGTGCGCGCCCCACGCCCCACGCCAGAGCCTTGGTCATCGACTCACCAGGCCGAGAATCAAAGGCCTCCTCGTGGACGGGCATGCCACCGGGTGCATATACCCCGATGAACAGCTGCGTGTTGCCTGTCCGCGACAGTCGCACCTGAACATCGATGTAGGTTCCATCGGCGAGCGTCTCGTCGTGAGTGCGATGGTGCAACGTGGGGTCTGCCCAATCCCAAAACACATCACCGCGAATTCTCATGCCGCTCTCCTACGACTTTAGTTGTAGTTAGGTGGTTAATTGCCACCATAGCGAACGCCCGATTTTCCGCAAATCCGCCGAGCAGATCTGTGAGCTGAATCGGACAATCGGCAATTCCCTCTCCCCTCTATTCACTGCCGCGATATGGCGGCCAAGCAATCCCTGTGCCTGCAGGAGCTGATTACACCTCAAGTACTTGGCCAGTATCGAGATAGACGGACAGGCAAGGTCAGGGCGAATCGAGAGATCGCCCTTCTCTCTCACATATTCAACATGGCAAGGGAGTGGGGCATTACTGACCGCCCAAACCCCGCGACCGGTATCCGCAAAAACAAGGAGACACCTAGGGACTTCTATGCAGGGCCGGCGATCTGGGCTGCTGTCCACGAGCAAGCCGCTTCCGAGCTGCGCGATGCCATGGATTTGGGCTATCTGACCCGTCAACGTCCAGCGGATGCACGGGCCACCCGGGCGACAGACGTGGTTGATGACTTTCTGCACTTCGCTCAGGGAAAAACGACAAAAAAGGAGGATAAGTCTTGAGTCGGAAATAGAGACCTGCCAGCTGGGGATACTGGTGCAGCGCCTTCTGAACCAACGCAAGCCGAGGGGTTCGCAACCCGTACCTCATAGTGACAGAGGACGGCCGCAACGTGATGCCAGCGATGCTACGCCTTCGCGTTGATGATGCTAGATCCAAGGCCGCCGCCAAAGCGATGGAGGACCTTGATAGCGTCCTGGCCGACAGCATTCGTCAATTCCAGTTTCGCGATATCCGCCCTAAAGCAGCGAGCGACATTGAAGACCTGGCGCACGCGAGTAGGCTACTAGGGCACACGGATAAGCGGATCACGCAGACCGTTTACCGCCGCGTCGGGAGATCGTGAAACCAACCGATGAAACCTTTTTTACGGAAGAGTTGCGGAACACCATCGAAAAGTTGCGGAACACTTGGCCTTTTAAGCGTCAAGTTTCCGCCCTCCAGAAACGCAAAAAGCCCTGAATAATCAGGGCTTTGAATATGGCGGAAGCGTAGAGATTCGAACTCTAGGATAGTTGCCCATCGACGGTTTTCAAGACCGTGGTACAAACCCCCAATACATGTGGTGTCAGGGTCGAAATCGATTCCAAAACAAAGACGAAACGGCACGGCTACAGGCCGCATACCGCAAGGGTCGCCGCTTCAGTTTTGGAATCGATTTTCCTATCAGGTCAACCTCAAAACGGTAAGATCCGTTATCGATCCACTGACGGAGTGAAGGGCGTGGCATGGGATACAGAAGAGGTAGCGCGACATGACAAGCACCAGAAGGCGACTATTGGTTATGCCCTTGAAGTCATCAAGCTTCTATTTGTAATTAGCGGCGGCGCGCTGGCCACCTGCTCGGCATTTTTCTCTGAGAAAATTGGTCTCCCGGCTACCATTCTGTCTTCTGCTAGGTGGGCATGGGTGAGCCTAACGATCGCGATCCTTCTTTTTTCAGCTGCGTTGCTGTTGGTTCTAGCTCGGGACTATGTAACGGGCGAGCGTTGGCGAGAGATGATCGAGAAGGACAAAGATTGGGAAATTTCGGCTTGGTGGGACAGGTGCGCATGGGCTTCTGGCCTAATAGGACTGGTCGCTTTCTGGGTAGGAATGATTTCCTTCGCTGTTGCAGCTTGGGATTACCTAGGTCAGGCGTCAATTCTACTGGCGCCCTCCTTGCCGTAGGCTACCTTCCAGTACTGCAGCAGTAGTGTGGCAAATCGACCTCAGGCCGCGCCAAAAGCGGCCTATGCGTCCATCCTGTCTAATATGCATTGGCGAGTTTGGGCGAGTTTCGCCCAGTAAAACCGAGAAGCTTTCGAGCGGTTTTAGACAGCCTATGCGCCCCACCCCGGCGTTCTGCCGATCACGATCCATCCTGGCTCGTCACCTTCCCAGCTTTTCAAATTCTCGTAACTGAACAGACCGATGTGGTACGCCTCCTCGATCTCCAGCAATCCCCAGGCTCTGGCAGCTTCGGACAGCTCCAGCATGTCGACCAGGTCCTCGGCGCTCACCTCTCGTCGACGATGGGCCGCATAGGCCATCTCATCTAGCACGGCAGCACGCCCGTCTGGATCGGTGACCAGGGCGAATTGGTCGTTCAGTTCATCCAGCCATGCTTGCGGTATCCCGGCCATCATTCCGCCCTGCACCACCACGACTGCGCATACAGCACGCCGTCGATGTCCTCGACCCCGTTGATGTTCATGCCGAGCTGGGCCATGCCGTTGACCTTCGCGTCGTGCAGCCGAGGGATGACGTCTGGTCCTGGCGTCGGGTTGAACACCCAGGCTTGGGTGGCGACCCTGCCCAGCGGTTCGCTGTGGTGGTCGCCGATGTGGATGTCGGCGCGTAGAGGCTGGATCTTCCTGAGCTGATCAGAGGGGATGGCCAGGCCATTCACACGGCGGCGGACGAGAAGGAAGTACATAGGGCACCAATACTGTATATCGATACAGTATCGTATAGCCCGGATCGCACCGACAGCAATAGCCGGTCGGCGGCCTCAGTGGAGAGGCGGCAGTTCCTTGCCGCGCGCTTTGGCCACAACCCGCAGTTGGTAATCGCAGACCACTTGGAATAGGGACTCGGCCAGCAGGTGCAGCCGCTCGATTTCCTCAGCGGGCTTCCCTTCATCCTGCGCCTGGTGATACGCCCGCATGGCATCCAGAGCCTCCTTCAACAAGGGTTCTCCCGCCTCAATCATCCCGATGAAGGTGCGCTTCTCCATTACCTGCTCCGATCAGTTGATCAACCCATTATAGGACCTCTCGCAGAGCTGGCCCGCTATTCGGGCTTGGTCATAAGCTTTCGCCAGCTCTCCCGCTCGAGCATCAGCCCGTGCGAGCAGTTCGGAGAGCACCATGGCGGCGCGGGTGGCTGCCTGGCCTCTGGCGATAGCGGCGGTATCCGTGCCGGGGCAACTGACGGAGGCGGCGAGCTTGGCGCCTTCGTCGCGCAGCCGCTGACCAGCAGCATCGGCGTCAGCAGCACCAGCATCAGCAATCGTACGTTCTTCCTGAGCATGGACTCTCGCCTCCTCCTGCGCCGTGGCGCGTCGTTGTTCTTCGTTGCGGGCGCTGCGCTCGCCGATCACTTCGGCCAGTCGATCCCCGCTATCGCGTTTTGCAGCTTCGGTAGCGGCCTCGGCCCGCTCCACCGATCGTCCGTGCTGGTAGGCGCCCCAGTACGAAGCCAGCAGCGCCAGCAGAACTGCCACTCTGATGGCCAAAGACTTCATGCCAGCGCCCTCCGCACACCTTCGTCGATAATCGCCGGCGCATAAGGGTTGCCGCCGTTCTCGTGCACGATGATGCCGAGCACCATCCCCTTAAGCGTGGGCGGGTGTCGGATGTCGATCGGGTCGGTGGTGCGCACGCCAATGCGCTTGGCCACAGCAGTTGCATAGGCCTGGGTGTCGTTCTCGTTGCTCGGCGCCCAGCGGTTGATGGTCTCCAGCACTGTGTCGATGCCCTTCCCGCCCACGCCGGGCATGCCGTCCTTACCCCGGTAGTTGATGAGCAGCTTGCCCAGGGCGCGGATGCCGTTCTCGGGCGTGTCGAAGATGGCGAAGCGGCCACCAGGCTCCTTGCCGATCTGACCCTGCCAGTCGTTGCGCGAGTTGTAGTCGATGTTGCCGGGATTCCGATTACGGATCCCCCGGGGCTGAGATTGCGTCATAGGTTTTCTCCAGACAAAAAAATACCGCCAGGCGGCGGTAAGTGGCGTGAGGGTCAGGCCGGGGGCATGGGCTCTCGATTTCGGTGATATAGCTTTCCAGATCGTGTTCAGATATGCCCCAAAAGGGGCTGTAAAGAAGCGAGAAACTACAGCACTTGCCACGCGAGAGTAGTCCCTGTGCCTCTGGCAGATGCTAATATCCACCCACCTCAACCTTCGCCGGTGCTTATACTATGTGGCCATTTTCGGCAGAAACGACGCAAAGCATTTATACATACGCTTCCATTGTTACAATAATTGCCGCTTTGGCAACCGCCGTTTGCGGCGCTTTAGTTTACATATCTTCTACATTCATCGGCAAAGAGACCGAGATGAAGATTGAGAATGCGCGAGCAGTTGGCGCCCTGGCAAATGAATCCGCACAAAGCGCCAACCTAAAAGCCGAAATACTTCGATCAGAGAATCTGCAATTATCTATCGCTCTAGAAAAAGAAACTCAAAGCAGAATGAAATTAGAAGCCAGGCTAGGGCAAAGAACACTGTCACCCGTTCAGATTATGGAAATAAAAGAACTGAACACTAAGAAATCGATAACAGGAAAAGTCCTGATTAAAGCCATGCTTCCTCAACCTGAAATAATTCAATACGCAAATATTCTTTCCGAAACACTTTCAAGCTCAGGAATACAAACTGAGGTCGTTCAGCCGGGAAATATGAACTGGGGCATGCACGGAGTCAGCGTAGCTATAAAGCCGTCCCAAGAAAAAGCTATTCTTACCACCATTTTCGAGAAAATCGGCGCAGCAATTGACAGCGAGGAACTCCCTGACAACTATGAATATAGCGCCGTAGTATACGTTCACCTTAAACAACCACACTTATAGCTTCCAAGGATAGCAATCTCTTTCGCTGAACCTTAGTAAAACATTCACTTGCTGTAAACTGTATCCGCTAGTCCAGCTGGTAAATTGGCATATGCTCCACCATGTAAGTCCTACCGCCATGCAGTGGATGATGGGTTGCGGAAGTCACAAAGGTGGGTTTGGCCATTCAATATTGGCTGGATAGCCCGATTGCTCAGGCAGGCGGTTCAGCGCTACCCGGAAGCGCTTCCACTCCTTCAGCAGCGCGATTTCTGCCTCGGTCGCCTCCTCCAGATCGACAGCATCCTGTAGCGGCGCAATGGCGGCGTCGGCAATCGACCGCAGCCTGGCCAATTCCTCCTGCGCCTGCTGCAGCGGATCGGCCGGTAACGGCTCGGGCGGCAACGGCACCGGCAGCTCCTCCACCGACACGTGCAGCGTGATGCTGTGCAGCAGGTCCGCCGGCTCGCCGTCCTTGGCCACGCTCACCAGGAGCACGTCATCGGCAAAGCTGGTGGCCACCGATGCGCCTGCGTCCATCTGATTAATCACGTAGCCCCAGCCTTCCGGCGGAGGGCACATGCCCAGCGTGCCGGACACCAGGTACTGGCCGGGGCCGGGGTGTTCGACGATGATATCGGCCTTGCCGAGCGACGTGATGTCGAGGATGGAGCCGTCGCCCTTGATGTTGATTGCTGCTCTTGCCATGGTCAGATCGCCTTCAGCGTGCCGTCAGCGGCGCGGGTTGTGTTGTTGGAGTGGTAGATCGTCGACCAAGCAGTGGCCGCCGACTGATCAATAGCCACGGTCTTGAACGCCAGCCGATAGCCGTTGATCTCTTGGGCCAGGACCGTGGTCCACCGGGAGTCCACGCCCGCCCGAATATGCATTAGGTTGTAGTAACCATCCCCTCCAGGCGGCGAGTTCGATGCAACTGCAGAACTGCGGAACTCGGTATTGAATACGTTGTGCAGGTTCGTGATTGAAGGAGCGGCGCCGAGCAAGCCGCCGGCGCCAACCCCCATGACCTGCCCGGCGCTGGTTCCCACGTTCTTAGTGGATGCATCGCCGAGATTGCCGAGTAACTGATACACCTCGTCAAAGTTCTGGTTGACCTTGGTGTTTGCGCTTCGCGGTGTATCACCGCCCACGCCCGTCGGAGCAGTACCGAGGTTGATCGTCTGTTTAGCCATTTGAGGTCCTATAGGGGTTTCATTGGGCGAGAGGCGAAAAGAGTTCGGCCATTGACGCTCACAGCGTTTATCCCATCGAAATTTTCGCAGTACATCTGCAGCACGCTTCTGTTTCCCGAGAGAAACCCACCGAAGTTTGCACGGACAGGTTGTGTCGTTTGCCCAACGTTGGTGCTGGAGAAAAGTGCGTTGCCCAGCACGTAATCATCGAAGCTTCCCGTCCAGGCCATCTGGGCAGGGGATGCGTAGTAGCCGGTCCCAGTGATCGGCGTACCGGCAGTAGCGAAAGAGTTTGTCGCTGGCTGGCTGTTGAGCAGAGACAGATTTGCCGATGTCATGAACAGGCGATTGCCGGAGGCATCTTTCACCGAAGCTCCATATTCACCGACAGGCGTATTTGGCGTCATGTAACTCGCGCAGAACCATTTAATAGCCATCGGGTACAGGGCTATGTCGCCATGTGCGGGCCTCGACGGAAACGCCTTGATACGAAAACCCGTCCAGTTCCCTGGCGATCCTCTGACGTAGAAGTTCCCGATCATCATGTAGTCAGCAGCGTTAAAGAACACCAAGGGTCGCTCATAGGTAGTTATCGGTGCGGGGAATGTCACCTCACCCCACTGGATGAACGAACCCGAACCAGGCCCCTGCTGGCCTAAGTTCAACCCGCCGTTATAGCGAACCGTCAAAATTCTATTAACTGCGTCAATCTGGGTCTTTACGTTATTGTTGTTAGCCCGAATTCCGTAGCTGCCCGGCGCTGCGAAAGGCTCTCCGCCCTGAGACAGAATCATCACCTGCCACTGCCTAGTCATGGGGCGACGAAGTTGCAGCTGACCCATTGAGTACCAGGCCTGAGGGCTGTAAGAGCCGCTATCTCCCCCATCAAACAGCGAGTCAACTACCACGAACGAGGCGGCCTGTATCTCAGGTATCGCGATGTACTGGTCCAGCGCGTTGTTACCGGTGACCTGCATCATCTTCAGCGAACGGATCGGGGTAATGGTGGTGTCCAGGGTGATGGCCCCGGACGCATCTCGCGTCCGCAGGCCGTACACGTCCGTCATGTCGTCATCCTCCCCACCGCCGTACGCTCGATGTTGTTGGCGTCGTAGACGTAGACCCCGCCGTTATTGATCAGCAGGCTGCCGCTTGCATCCTGGCCGCGAAGGGTAAACGTGCCGTTGACCATATTCAGCTCGATCAGCGGTCGCCCCTGTGAATCCACGGCTTGCGATCGCAAGGTCATCCCAAGAATGATCTGCTGGATAAACGCCTGGTTGATCAGCGCGGTGTTGATGAACACCTGGCCGTTCTGCACCACCAGCGGTGCCACGACCTGCCCGCCAACCTCATCCACCACTGCAAAGCGCTGGGCGAAGGCAAGGAACTCAGAAGTTTCTCCGTTGCTCCCAAGCGCGAGGCCGGAAGTCACCTTCCGACCACCGGCAATGGTTTGAGCCTTGATGGTCACCTGGGCGCTCACCTTCCCATCCAGGCCGACGACGGCTTGACTCACTTGCTGTACCGCAGCGTTTGTTTGGCCCTGCTGTACCTGCACGGTGTCGATGCGCTTGGCCGTGGCGATGCCGTCCTCGATCCTGGCCGATTGCTCCGACCACACGCCGACGTAGGTCTGTTCGGAGCCCGCAAAGCCTTCGGTGCTGCCGGCCATGTCCGGGTTCACCTGGGCATAGACGCCATCCAGCTTCTCGGATGCTGCCGTGACCTTGCCGTCGATGGTCTCGACGGTGCTCTTCATGGTGCTGAGGCCGTTGGCCGTAGCGTTCAACCCCGTTACTGGATCATCCACCTCCGCGCGCACAGCGGATATCTGCTCTGCGTTGGCCGCGATGCGCCCATCCTGCTCCTCGATGCTCGCGGTGTTCCGCTCGACTTGCGCGGCGAGGCCGTTGGCAGATTCCACCACCTGGCCAATATCAATCCAGTAGGTCGGATTCGGCGGCGCATTCTCGCCACCAGGCGCTGCCGGAACGGCCTGAATGGCCTGATACAGGCGCTGACCACCGCGAACAGCATCGCCTTCGAGATAGGACCTTTTTGGGTCATAAGCCAGCGCATCTACCAGATTGTCGATCTCGTCGCGTAGCTCACCAATGCGCTCGTTGACCGATCCCGGGCCATTTCCATCGATCAGATCGATGCGCTCTTGTAGCGCTGGCCAAAGCTGGCCCTCTTGGATTTTGCCTTCCAGAGACGCAATCATCGTGCTGACATCCGTGGAGGTGGAAGCAGCAATCTTCAGGAAAGCGCTGACGCCGTAGGCATTTCGCGACCGGATGAAATAGTAGTAGTTGGTGAAGAAGGCCAGGTCAGTGTGCGTCAGGCTCAGTCCCTGGCCGAGGTACGTCGCCTGGTCTGCGGTGACCTGCGGGTCCAGGCTGAAGAAATACTCGTAGGTGCCGCCGTTCAATCCGTGCTGCACGTTGCTCGGGAACAGTGTGATGGTGTCAATGGTGGACCTCACAGTGCACGCCTCCGGGATCGGAGGTCCGTCGATGTTCACTGTGATGCTGGCCTCGCCGGAGCGGGTCAGCGGGCCGAGGGCAGCCACGCTCATCGTGTAGTTGCCCGATGGCAGCCCGGCGATCGGCAGCTGCAGCGTTGTGGCGGGAACCTGCTGTGCCTGCACCGCGTTGGCGCCTTGGCGTACGGTGACAGCGTATGCGGTCACAATGCCGGCCGGCTGCACCCAGCTTAAAACGCCTTGGGTAACCTCTGCCGACTCGTCAACCGTCCAGGTGAGCCCGGTCGGACTACCCAGACCGCCTGCCGGGAGACTGATGAAGCCGATGGGGTTGTACGGCTGGCCCACGGCATCGTCGAACTGTGCGGCATCGTACTGCTGCAGCTGGGCCGTGCACCCTTGGTCAGCGCCCATGCTCCAGTTGGTGACGATGAACTCGCCGAGCATGTTCAGCGACGGCAGGTTCACGCGAACGGCGCGGCCCGGCCGGCAGTTGTAGCCCAGGAAGTTCATCGGAATGCTGATGGTGCCGCCAGCGCGCCGGCGGCGCAGCTCGATGTTCGCCAGGCGCTGGGCTTGGTAGGCGTCACTGACATAGGAAAAAGACAGCGTTTCCGCAGCCTCGCCGCCGTCTTCGACCACCCATGCAGCGACGGAGACCTCGGGATAGTCAGTCTCTGTCCAAGATTGCGAGGTGTCGATGAAAGTGCCGCGCACCGTGTTGATCGCCGCGTCATTGGTCGGCTCTGTGCTGCCGGTGATAGTGCCGATCACCATGTCCTCGGTGATCTCGAAGTCGTACGGGCCGTAGTAGGCCCCGGCCTGAAACATCCAGCGGCCACCGACACGGATGGTCCGGCCGCCGCAGGCAGCCTCGAGTTTCTGCAGCACGTTTGTGCGCTGCTCGTCGGCTCCGATAACGCAGCTGCTGCGATAGCGCGGACTGGTGGTGTTGTCAGGGTTAGCGACCGATTCGTCGCAGACGTTGGCACCGCTGGCGAACGTTTCGAACACGATCTCATCGTCCGGCACGCAGCAGCGGTTACGCAGGAACCAGAGTATTTGGAGCGCAGTGTTCTCGGTGTAGATGGACATCCCAGTGCGCGGGTCGTAGATGTCGTTGCGGCCACGGACGATGAATCGGGCGTCAGGGACGCCAGAGAACTTCTCGGCACTGTATTTGAGCGACAGGCGCACAAACGACAACCCGCGGCCGATCTGCTCGTCCTTCCAGTCGGGGCAGTTGGCCTTGAGGAAGGCATTCACCTGAGTCGGATTGACGACCAGCTCATAGGACGCCAATTCTCCATAGGTGGAGATCTCCTCCTCGTTCAAATAGATGTTTTCCAAGGCGTCGACCGGTCCTTCACAGAGGACGTACACCAGGTGCAGCCACTCGCCATCGGTTTGGTCACCGACCTGCTCCTGCGCCCACACCAGCACTCCACCGGTGCTTACACGGCCAAGGATGAAGCGCGCAGGCGCCTTGGAGGAGCGGACGGTCTGGGCCGACGGCTCGTTGTCACGGATCGGCGACTTGGTGTTCAGCTTCTCCTGCTGCTCGGCCATGTAGAAGGCCATGCCAGCACCAATGACGGCGCCCACCGGGCCGCCTTGAACGAAGCCAATGGCCGCGCCGACGGCGACCTGAGCAATCTTCCTGACGCCACCGGACATTATTCGACTCTCCAGACTGCAAGCGGGTCGCACACCACGCGGGCCACCCCGTCGTCAGTGGTCGCCCAGAATTCGTTTGCCCAGTACACGGCCATGGACCTGCCGCCGGGCGCTTCGTACATTGCAATGTCGCCGCGCTGGATGAATGCTGGCGCCACCCTGGCGAAGCAGGCATCCCAAGCCGCCTCGAGGCTGCCGTGCCGCTTCTTCAGCGCCCGCTTCGCCCCTGCCTCGGTCTTGTAGGTGCCGCGGTACGCCTCGGCCGGGTCGGTACCGCACACCGCTACCGCGCAGTCCGCAGCGAACAGGCAGCAGTCGAATTCGCCCCATGAAAAAGGCCGCTCTAAGGCGGCCTTGATCACTTCGCTGAGGCGTGTGGTCCAGTCTCGGTAGCGCATGGCTATTTCTCGTAGGTGAACGTCGGGGCGTCCTTCTTGGATCCCCAGTAGATGGGCCATTCGGACATCTGGGCGATGGCGTAGAAGAACCGGTCGCCCTGGTGGCGGGCCCGGTGGTTTTCGTCGGTGAACCGCTCGGTGCCAGTGCGGCTCCACTCGGCCATGCGGTCAACGATCGGGACGGTGATCCTGTTGCCGTCCTCACCGTTGCCGGCGTAGGAAAAGGTGGCGGCGTCCATGCGACCGGAAAACAGGATGTCGGCGGCGTAATTGCCCTGCTCGTCGAACACCACAAACATGAGCTTGCCTGAACGCCCGCGGCAGCCCCGGATGTTCGTCTCGGTGATGATGTAGCTGTCCAGGCCGGTCAGGGCCAGGTCGACGGACATGGGCGAGTTCGAGTTGTCGCTCTCCTGCGACTGCCCGACCTCGCCGAACTGACCTACCCCCAGATACGTGATGCCACCGATCACCAGGTCACCGGTACCCGTGTGGGCGTATACCGGGCCGTCCTCGAAGTCGAGCTGGCAGGCGTACACGCTGAGGAATTTGCCGGTGGCGATGATATCGACCACGCTCTGGCTGAATGGGAACGTCGAGGGCATCAGAAAGCCTCCCTGAACTGGTAGCTGCCGCTGGCCACCACCGGCCGCACCGTCATGTTCCACGTGTCCTGGGTCATGCGGCATTCGGCGTAGGGGTTGAGGTATTCGACCGGCGTCCCGGCGACCAGCGATTTGCGGATGCGCTTGTTGACCGACACGATGGCCTGGCCTTGGGCGTTGGAGGCAGCAGGCTCCACCACTTCGAACATCTCCCCGGCCACCGTGAGGTAATCCCCCACGGCGAAAACCGGAGTGTTAGCGGCGGCACCGGCTACGGTGATGGCCCTGGCCTGGGCCACGCCTGACACGACGGCGAGGCTTCCCACGCTCACCTTCCGGGTTCGGGTGAACGCCGGGAGGTTGAACGTGCCGAAAAGCCCGTCCAGGCGCCCGAGGAACGCCGACAGCTCGCGCTCCTGCTGCCGGGTAAGCAGACCGAACGTCAGGGTGCACTGCCAGTACGCCCCCGGCTGCCCTACGATCTGCTGGGCGTTCGAGAGCGTCGACGTAAAGGCGCGGCTGTTGTTGACTAAGCCCCACGTCATTTCAGACGGGCGCAGCGATGCCGGCCATTGGATAGCCATGCAGTACTCCTTCTTGCTATCGGTTGCGGGCGATCAGCTGCCGCGCCGGCCCGTTCATCTTGAAATCGCGCAGGACCAGGTTGTAGCCATCCTGCGCGCCCTTCTGAGCCGCCTGCTGAATGCGGGCCAGGGTCGCTTCGTCTGCGGTGCCTTGCACGCTGATGTGCTGAATGATGGATGGCATGGCGCCAGCAGAAGGTACTGCCGGAACCGATGCAGCCGCAACCGCAGGGCTCATCCCGACGAAACCGCCACTGGCGTAGCCTTTGGCGTTCAAGCGATCCAGATAATCGCGAGCCCCGGGCTGACTAACCACCTCTTTGCGGATGACGTATTCGCCACCGTGTACCACACCCTTCGGCTCGAACTTGCCACCGTCACCGGTGTAGCCGCCAGTCGAGAAGCCAGGCCGCGAGATCGTCTCACTGAACCCGGTCATGGTGCCGCTGCCAGCTGCCGCAGCGCCCCCTCCTCCGCCTAGAAACCCAAGAGCGGTACCGAGGAAGCCAGCGGCCGCTTGGCGCACTTGAATGCGGATGAGATCGGCCACCACCTGGTCAGCGAAGTCCTTGAACGACAGCTTGCCGGTCTTCACGAAGTTGACCACGGCGTCTTCCATGTTGCCGAAGGCGTTGCTGAACAAGTCGCGAGTCTGCCCTGCCACATCACTGGCGCTGTCCATGTAGTCTTGGAGAGCGCCGCGGGCACCGTTGCTCCAGTCTGCCTGGGCCTGATCGATCTGGGCCCAGCCATCGCGCTGTGCAGCAACCCGTTTCTGCAGGAACTCGCGCTCGATATCGATCTGGGCTTGCAGGTCCTGGCGCTGTTTCTCACCTTGGGCGTTGGCCAGCTCAGTCTGCAGCTGCAGGATGCGGTTGTTCGTCTCCTGCTCGATCCGCAGGCGCTCCTGCATGCGATAGGCGTCCTTCTGGCCCATGCCTACAGCGTCCGCCTGGGCGGCGTACTCCATGCGCTGGGTGGCCAGCTGCCGCTCCATCTGCGCGCGGTACTGCTCGGCCTGGGTCAGGCCCTGGGCGCCTTTGATAGCGGCGGCATAGTTCGTGGAAGCCTGGGCCAGCGCTTTGCCGTACTCCTCCTGGCTGATCTTGCCCTTCTGGAAGACCAGGTCAAGCTGCTGCTGTTCCTTGGTCAGGGCGCGGGCTGCCTGGGCTGCAGGATCGTACTGGTTGTACAGGCGGGCGAACGTCGTTTCCGCCTCGGATACGTCCTTGTTGGCCCCCTTCGGCGTGTTCTTCTTCGCCTCGCGCTCTTTGATGTCGGCGATTTCTTTCTCGATGTTCTTGCGGGACTGGGCGTACTTCGCCTCCTCCGATGCGGTGAACACTCCAGCAGCTACTGCCTTGGCCCGGGCCTTGTCGAGATCGGTCAGCTCCCTGTTCAGGCGCTGGGTCTGCGTCAGCGAGCTTTTGTAGGTGGTGTCCAGTGCATCCAGGCCCTTTCGCCCCTCCTCCTGAATGCGTCGACGCTTCTCTTCCTCTTCCAAGGTTTTTGCATTGGTTTGCTGGATCTCCTGGCGCTGCTTGAGTTCAGCCTGCAGGCTTGCGATCCGGTCGCGGGCGTCGTTGTCCTCGTAGGCCGTGTTCAACGTGCTCTGCAGGTAGGCGATTTTCTGCTGTAGCTGGGTGATCACCTTGCCTTCGCTTTCGACGCTCTTGCGGCCGATGCTGGCAAAAGCATCAAGGACCTCATTGGTGGCATCCTTAATGTTGAGCCAGCCGCGCTCGATCAGCCCTAGGTTCTCGCGGATCTTGCTGGTTCGCTGACCCATCGCTTCGGCGTATGTGCGCTCAGCCAGGTCAGCGGCAGCCACAGCATTTCCCTGATCCGACAGAGCCTTGATCTGGGCATACACCGATGCGGTCAGGAACTTGTATTTCTCGTCTAGCTCAACGATTCCGGCGACCGGATCCTTGCCGAGCTTGATGAACTCGGCGACCGTCTCCTCTACAGCCTTTCCGGTTACGCGCTGCATCTCGACAGCGGTAGTGGTGATCAGCTTCAGGTTGCCGGTGGTGTTCTCTCCGGCGGCAGTCAATTGCGCCAGAGCTCCAGCTGCCTGGCCGAACGTACCGGTCACCTGGTCTGCCGAATCGGCCAGGGCGATCAGCTGTGCTTCGGATGCCTTCGAGTAGTTTCCGGTCAGGATCAGGCTATTACGCAGAGCGTCCGATTGCTCGGACCCCTTGTAATAAGCCACTGCCAGCGCGCCAGCAGCTGCAGCGGCGACAGTGAACGGGTTGACCAGGCCGAGGATGTAGCCGCCAAGGGCCTTTGCCGCAGGCGCAATCCCGCCGAACATGTCCTTGAGCTGGCCGCCCTGCTGCAGGAAGACGGTCAGCGGAGCCTGGCCACCCTGTAGGCTGACCGCAATGTCGGTGAACTGGGCCGGCACGCCCCGCAGCGCAGCCTGGTAGGCCTTGGCCGACATCCCCGCCTTGTTCATGCCTTCAGCTGATTCGCCGATACCTTCGCGCAGCGCGTTGATGCGCTGGTTGTACTCTGCGAAGGTGTCAGAGTCGAGGAACTTGGTGCCCTTGAACTTGGCCAGCTTCTCCTGCATGTCATCCAGGCGGCCGAGCGCGGCAACCGTCGGGTTGATCTGGCCAAGTAGCTGCGAAAGCTCCTTGCGCTGATCGTCAAGGCTGGACGACAGGCCGTCCGTGCTCGATGTTGCCCCTTCACCGGCGCGCTCCATACGCTCCAGGGATCCTGTCAGATCATCCGCATTGCGCTTGGCGCCCCGCGAGTCGATCGTTACCGCCAGGCGGGATTCCTGCGCCATGTCATTCTCCGGGTATAAAAAAACCCGCTCTAGGCGGGTTCTTTGTTGGTTCTTTGTTCAGTTGTGAGCGTCGTAGCACTCTCGGTACGCGGCGTTCTGGAATTCGGAGATAGCAGTCGCCCGCTCCTTCGAATCTTCGAACACACGAACCTGGTAGGCTTTCATGACTATCTCTTCAGAGAACCTGCTGCCGTCGCCAACGGATTTAGTGGCGTCCTTTAGCAGTTCGCCGTCCTGTCGCGCCTTCATGGCTTCGGCGGCAAGGTCGGAGATCTTCTCGCACTGGTCCGGCGCCTTGGCGAGCGCGGCGCCGGCTGGAAGCAGTGCAAGAGCGGCAATCAGCAGCAGTCGATTCATGGGTTCCTCCACAAAGATGGACAGAATCTAACACAACCGTGCTGCACGCATATCACCGCTTCTAGGGCCGGTTCTTCGAGTCGGCTTTACCCTGCGCCTTTTCGTACTGCTCGTCCCAGTTCTTCCGGTATTGGTCGTCCAGGGCGAAGATGGCGGCATCAAGCTCTTCGCGGCATATCGCCGAGGGGTAGCGGTCGAGGTATTCGGCGATCGATGCCGGTGGTAGAGGCGCTGGAGCGCCAACCATGCCGACATACTGCCGGGACCTGCTGACATAGGCGTAAGCCTCCAAGATCTCGGCCGTCACCCCGTCGATTTCTGGAGGCGCCGGCATGTCCAGGCCAAAGCGCTCATGCTTCCAGCGCTTTTTCTCGTTCTCGTCGCCGGCCCACTCGCGCCCCCACAGGTATGCCGCTACTACTTTTCCACGGTGGCCTGGGTCTTCTCCTCGATCCGGCGGGCGATGTCGTTGCCGGTGCGCAGGGCAAGGAAATAGACGCTGTTCATCTGCTTGATCAGCTGGACGCACAGTTCTGGGCTGTATGGGGCTGGCTCGCCCGGATTTTCCTCGATGTCGACCCCCTTCCAACCCTTGATCAGGTGCTTGGCTGCCAGTTCGATGAACAGGTCATCATCGGTCTCAAGCTCGACATCAGGGATATCGGAAAGGCTGAACTCTGGGGTTCCTACGCGTGCCTGCTGGTTGATCAGGGCCAGGTGGCGGTTGATCAGCGCCTGATGCGATTTGTAGAGCGGGTTGGCGATCGAGCCTACGAGGATCTCGGCGCCCGGGGCGAACTCGACCCAGCGCTCGCCGTTGATATCCAGTTCAGGCTTCTTTGCAATGGTGATGCCCATGGTATTCCTCTGCGGAAAAAGGCCCGACGTACACCGCAGGGCGCGCCGGGCAAAGGTTTAGGCGGAGACGGTGACAGCGCAGGTGTCGGTCTTGGTGCCGTCTGCGGCGCTGGTCGCGGTGATGGTGGCGCTGCCGGAAGCCAGGCCAGTGACAAGACCGGTGGCACTCACGCTGGCGATGGCCGGGGCGGAGGAGGTCCAGGTTACCAGCTGACTTGCGCCAACCGGAGTTACGACAGCTTCGAGATCGCCGGTTTCGTCAACTTCCAGGTCCAGAGTGGCCGGGGTTACGGCTACCGCAGCGATAGCAATTGGCGCCGGCAGGCGGGTGATGGTCGGCGGCACGCGGCGGGCGGTGTATTCCAATTCGACCTGGATGATGTCGGTGGCACCACCGTCCGGCCAGTCGCCGCTCACTTCCATCTCAGGGATGAAGAAGGTGTAGCCGCCGTCGGCATTGTTCAGGGTGAACTCGAAGCTCAGCGAGTCGCCGGTCTGTTGGGCCTTCCAGTACTGGTAGGCGGTCTTCGACCAGCTCATGGTGATCGAGCCAGACGGCGTGAAGGTGGTCGGGATGATGTTGCCCGGGAACGGGTTGCCGTTGCCGATGCAGCGCTGGGTCTGGACGGCGTTGTCGAACTGCAGGTTGAAGCTGTCAACGCAGGCGTTGTCTTCGCCCAGCTGGACGCCGTTGATCTTCAGGCCGGTGACGTCCTTGAACCCGTAGCGGCGCTGGTGCGCCTCGGCAATCGGGTTGAGGATGAACGAGGTGTTGTCGGCCTTGTCGGACCAGTCGATGGCCGCGAAGGTGGTGGTTACCGTGATTTCGTTGTCGTTAGGGACTTCGAAGTTCATGGTCGCGACCTGGGCGCCGCGGGCAACGGCCGCGATACCGACGTCGCTTGCGTACGATCCGATGGAGAACGAAATGCGGTCGTTACCCATGGTCAGCACGTTGCCGGCCCAGTCCTTGCCGAAGCAAGAGGCCATGAACTCGTCCAATGCCCCGTAGCGCAGCTTGGTTTCGATATCGCCACCAACATCCACGGTGGTCTGGGCTGTGCCCTGGGCCATGCGGTCGGCGCCGATCTCGTTGTTCTCTTCCGTATTGTAGGTCGGCACCAGGCCGAAGCTGACGCGGGTCAGCACGTTCCAATCGCCTGGCGGGGTGATGCCCGGCGTGACCTCGCGTTTCCAGGCGGTTGATACCTTGGCACCACTGGACATGGGGTGTTTCTCCTATCTATAGGCGTAAAAAAACCGCCATGTGGCGGGCTTTGAATTGGTGAACTCGGCATGGATCAGGAGGAGCGCTTACCGAATTCCTTGAGAACCGCTTGATAGCCGGCGCGAGCGCCATTTACTACCGCCTCCTTGACAGCCTCCATAAGCTCGATCTTTTCCTTCAGAGGGCCAGCCAGCCTGGAATCAGCGATGATGATGTTCAGCTCCTGAAGAACCTGATCAACTCCCAATCCCACACCAGCAGCAAAGTACCGCCCGCTTTCATCGCGACTTCGACGTATTGCCCAGCGCTCCGAACCGAAGATCACTTGACCGGCCATGCCCTGGTGGCATTGGTCATCGCCTTCTACCCTGCTCCGCAAGGTGATCGAACCGCTGGACAAATCCAGCTCTACCACAGGGCGCCCGGCCTCATCCGTAGCCCTGGATCTGAGTTTCACGCTCAAAGCTGAGTCACTAATCATGGCCTCGTTGATGTAGGTGACGCCGTCGACCACGATGAATGGCTTGCTGTTGCTCTGCATGGACTCTCCCGCTGACCTCAGTAGGCCCGGTATGTAATGGACAGGTTGACCTGGTACCAGCCGTGGCCGTCATCGCCGATGGTGCTAGCCGAGGCCGTATAGCACTCAAACGGCCCGGTCTGGTCGCTGTAGAACTCGAAGTGCTGTACCAGCGCGTCGGCGGCTTTGGTGATGGCCAGGGTGCCCTTGTAGCTGGGCACGAACAGCTGAATCATGATGATGCCGGTACGGCGCACGCACGGGCCGATGCCGACCTCTGGCGCGCTGGACAGTCCTGGCACATCCGCCAGCCTGGCCCAGATCGGCTTGCCGGCCGGGTCGAAGGGTCCCCTGGGGTTGTTCGGGTAGTCCACAGCGTCAGCGGGAATCCCCGCCCACTGCGTCATGCGGCCCGTGACGATGGCCCGGATCTGTTCGAAGGTCATGTCCTGTAGGCCTCGGCGACGCCGTTGAACGACACCGCGTAAATGCCGGCCGGAGCCTGCTGGGAATGGCCATCCTCAAGCGGACCCGCATACGGCAAGTTGTTCTGGATGAAGACCTGCGTATATGGCTCCAGGCCGGTAACCGCCCTGGCGCCGCTCTGGATGGTTTCAGCGCCAGTTGGGTCAACGTTCGCGGTGCTGGTGTACACCGGCGCGCCCACACTGACGATGTTGTTGCCACGGAAGCGCCCGGTATCTACCGGAGACCGCAGGACGATCTCGTTGAGCAGCGACATGGCAATGACACGCACGCGCTGGCTGAGTTGCTCCTCAACCACTCCAGCGAACAGACTTGGCGGCGTGCTCCAGCCTCTGTTCTTGGCCATGGTCACTTCCTCAGCTGGATTTCGTAGTGCGCCTTGGCCGGATCGATGCCCGGGCTGACGATGCGGTACGTGGCTTGCTGCCCGGTGAGCAGGTCGTCGACCGTGATCTGGTGCCCAACCGCCGGCCTATCCGTGACCTCATTGGCCAGGCAGATCAGCAGAACGTCGCCCACCAGGATGTTCAGGCCGTCGATGCGGCGGCTGTCGTAGCTGTCGAACACGCCGCGCCCGGTGTAGGTCACCGGCTGGGCCGTGCTGGTCTCGCTCACAGGATCCCAATCGCCTGGCCCCATGTAGGAGCCAGTGAAGGTGAGCACGGCATCGGCAAGGTCATCATCAAACGCCGCAGCCAGATCTGACTGCACTTCGTCTCGCAAGCCCATGGCTACCCCCTGTCCACAGCAAAGGTGAACGGGTTGCAGCGCCATGGCGAAATCAGGGCAAGGGCGAACTGCACTCCTTCAGGTTGCGCGCCTGCGCTGCTGCGATCTAGCGCGGCATAGCTGCGGCTGGTCGATACCGATCCGGCCTTCACGCTCTTGGCCTCAAGCGATCCCTCGGTCTGCTGCTGGTACAGCTGGCCGGTGGATGCGACCAGAGCCAGCTGGGCCCCGGCCTGCTTCACCTCCTCAGGCACGGCATTCATGTCGATGCCGCACAGACGGAGCGAGGTGAGGTATGCGTTGGCCTGCGCTACCGCCATGGCCTTCTTTTCGTCAGGCGCCCAGGTCGAACCCAGAATGGCGTCGACGTCCGCGACGGTGATGTAGGTAGCCATCAGGCCTCCGCTGAAATGAATGGGGCCGAAGCCCCGGTGTTACTTGGGTAGGTCGTCTACCAGCTTCTGCAGCGACTCTTTCGAGGCGTTGGCGCGGTAAGTGACGCCAGCCTTCTCCAGCGCAGACTTGAGCGCCTCTACCTCAGGATCGGCAGCCGCAGCCTTCAAGGATTCGATCTGCTTGAGCAGTTCAGCCTTATCCTGCCCCAGGTCGATTACCTTTTTCGCTTCGCCGTCGCGCTCGCGCTGCAGGCTGGCAATTCCGGCATTGACGGCTTCCAGCACCTGGAATAGGCGGCCTGCGGTTTCGCCCAGTTCGCCTTGCGGACGCTTCAGGGCCTGCTCAGCGAACGACTCAACGATCACGTCGATGGACGCCAGCTCAGCCGTCAGCTGATCAACTACGTCCTGGCTCAGCCCGTCAGCCTCGACCACCACGGCCAAGGCCTTCAGTTCAGGCCGAATGCTGACCTCTGGCACTTCCTTAGCCTCGTTCTTGCGATTCGGAGCTACGTTTGCGTCGACGATGACCAGGCCGGCTTCCTTGGCCAGCGCTTTCACGTCTTCCTGGTACTGGTGAAACGGGCCTGGTAAGTACCAGATGTTGTTCTTGCTCATGAGCTCGTCCTCAGTAGGCCGGGCCATATGCCCAGCCCACCGTCAGGGGTTACTTGGAAGCGTCACCGATCAGAGCAACACCAGCGGTGTGCTTGATGCTGGTGGCGGTCTTGTCCCAGTTGGTACCGGTGGCCAGTTCGGCATCGGTCGGAGACTTGCCGCCGGCGGTCACATCCCAGGTGTAGCCCTTAAGGCCAAGGCCGAAGGTGTAGTCGGTCTGCAGCGTGGTCTCGATCCGCTCTTTGCCGTTGGTGGTCTGGACGTTGCTGATGATGTCGCGACCGTCGTGCACCAGTGCAGCACCCTGGACCAGAGACAGGATGATCTCCTTGTCCGGGGTGCCGTCCTGCATCAGAGCCGGGGCATCGGTCACAACCGAGACCTTGCCCAGGATGTCAATTACACGGACGTTACCGGCCTGGAACAGTTGCTGCTGGTTGGCTAGGTTCTGACCCACCAGCTTGTGGTAGGTGGTGCCCTGCATCACCTGGGTTACCAGGTTCTGGCTCGCATCACCGAACTTCGCGTGGGCGTTGTTCAGGCCGGCATAGGTGATGCCGGCGGTGGCCGACACGTCATTGACGGCAGCGGCCTGGGCAGTGATCGCGGCGACCAGGGCGGCGATGGCGGTGTTCAGCTGGTCCTTCAGCAGGATCTCGGCGAACGCGCGGGACGCGACCTCGATGCCTTGGGCGGTCGGGCGCTCCAGCCAGGTCATCTGCGAAGGTTCGTAGCGGATCGGACCGAAGCCACCAGCGACTTTGACCGAGGTATTTTTCAGTTCGGTCAGGTCGGTGATCGGCGCAGCGCCGTTAGCGGCGTAGCGGTCCACCCGGCGCTGGGCAGCGGCCAGGGTCTGGAAGAATGACTCTTGCAGGAAGTCGCCGGTGAAACCGTCCGGGGACAGCACGATGGCGCCGCGGCTGGCGGCGTTGAACGCAACGAGCATCTGATCCAGCGTCTCGATGGTCGCCGGCATGATGTATTCGTTGAAAACCTGCATTTGCGACAGGGACATGGGTGTATTTCCTTATTTCAATGGAAGGTCTGGGAACCGGCTGGCCAGTGCCGCCGTGCGTTCCTCTTTGGTGCCGCCGATGTTGCCTCTTGCGGCCCCGCCGCCTTTTCCAGCACCCCCGGCCCCGCCGCCGGATGCCTTGCTACCAGCGATCAGCGGGCCGAAGGCCGGATCGTTGGTGAATTCTGCTTTCAGCTCGTCCAGCGTTGCCGCCGAGAGCTTGCCAGCCGCGTCCAGCACGACAACGGTGGGTTTACCGTCGCGCTGCTCGACGCTCAGTCTGCGCTCGATGTGGGGAAGCAATGCCTTGGCGCTGCCAGGGACAGCCAGGGTGGTCGCGATCTCGGTGGCGGTGCGGCCCACAGTCAGATCCCGGATCTGGCCCTGCAGGGTGCTGTTGGTGCTTTCGAGCTGGGAGGTCAGTTCGGCTTCCCGGCGGGCGTACTTCTCGGACCAGGACTTCTCCAGGCCTTCAACGTCGCCAGCCTTGCGGGCGGCCTCCTCTGCCTCGGTGCGTGCCTTCTCTTCGGCCTCGCGACGGGCTTTCTCGGCTGCCTTCTTCTCGCCGAGCAGTTCTTCCACCTTGGCCTTCAAGCCGGTGACGTCTTCCTGCTGTGGCAGCCCGTCGATACCGAGGACGAATTTGCCGTCCTTCTCGACGTAAAGGGCTGCTACCGATTCATCTACGCCTTCAAGACTGTCCAGTTGGAATTTCAAGGTCATTGCTGTCTCCCAGAGACGTTGAGCAGGCCCTGCCTGCGGGCATAAAAAAGCCCCGCACAAGGCGGGGCTGTTTGTAAGGGCTGATTCAGCTGAGTTTTAGAAGTGATAGCGGCTCAAATTTGGCGATAGCCTTGCTAAGGCTTAAGGCTCCCCGCTCAACAAAGTAGAGTTCAAGACCAATGATTCCCTCACCCTCAAAAGCGATCATGAAGCCATATTTTTCAGCGATATCACGCGCGACTGCAGGATGTTGCTCCAGCGCACCAGGGAGAGGAAGGCCGTAAACCTGTACGTGCGGGCCAATTCTAGACGGCCTTCCCTTCGCCCCCAGTACGGTAATAGCCGCTTTCACAAAATAACCGCTCCAGGCGTCAGCCATGGCATCTCGCAGAGATGCGCTCTCATCTGGAGTGAACCACCGATCTTTAATTAGGCAATACGGCCGAACAGTGTTGATCAGCTGATCCCCAATCACCTTTTTCTCTTCAGTCATTTGTGGCTCCCATGATTAAAGAGCCATACATATCCCCTACAGCCAAGGGGCGCAATATCACTGTGCCAATAGTCGCTCGAATGCCATCGGCTCGCGCTCGCGCAACCGCTTGAGGGTCAGGGTACGGCCGTCGTCATCTACAAACCGGTCGATGGTGAGCTGGCCCTTGCTGAACAGCTTGTATCGGGTCGGGCCCAGCACATCCTCTTGGAACTCTGCCGGCTGCCTGGCCAGCCACTCGCCGTAGCTGGTCTTGCTGCTCACCTGTTCAACGCCATCAGGCCCGACTGAAGGCCGGGTTGATTCCGGGATCTCCCGGACGAACTCGTCTTTTAGCACGGGGATGAGCGTGGTCCGGCACCTCCAGTGGTACGGCGGCTTTGGCCCATCCAGAGGGATGATCGTCTGGTCGATGCTCATGCAGAACAGCGTGGTCCGGCTGTCCAGGGTGGCGATCCGGCGCATCCCCTTGAGGATGTCGTCGTTGTCCTTGAGCACTTCCACGCGTGCGGTGGTGGCGATGTGGTTGGTCATGGTGTTGACCAAGGCCTGTGCCTGGTCACGCTGCTGGACGCCCAGCGACGTCAGCCGGCGACTAATCTGCCCGGACGTCTCGCCCAGGGCCGACCCCATGCGGATCTCGCTGATGATCTCAGCGCTCTTCTTGGTGCCGTACTGGTCGAGCGCGCCGTTGATGCTGATGCGCTGGCGCCCCTTGCCGACCTCGAGGTCGAGCGGATCGGCCAGAGCTGCTGCGGCGACCTGCTCAATGCTCGGCCTGTTCAGCTGAACGACCGTCTTCACGACCTTGCCCAGCAGCGTCATGTTGAACTCAGCCTCATAGCCGCCGAATTCGGCAAGGTCCAGCACGGCCTGCTGCTTCATCTCGCCGTACACGCCCGCCAGCTCACCCTGCAGCTCTTGGATCTGCTTCTCGTACCGCTGGGTGCCGTACCGACTCAATCCTTCTGATACGCGAGATTTGGCGGTGCCAATGGCCTTGGTGATGAACTTGGCCAGCCGCTTCAGACTTCCGCCGGCATAGCGCTGCACGTGCACCTGGTGGCGAGTCGCTGCGTCGGACAGGTAGCCGTCACTGTTCATCGCCGCCATCTCCAGTGTCGTTGCCGGTCACCGGCGGCTGCTGGGCGATCTCTTCGTCGATCTTCTCGTCGCTGCGGTCTGCCTCGAGCACGCCACCCTGGCGCAGGTTGGTGCGCAAGTCGGACTTGGCGATCAGGCCCTGCTGCCAGAGCTGAACCTGGGCCAGGATGTCCTGGGCGGTCATCGTCTCGTCGAAGAACGATTGGTTGAGCCAGAATACCGTGCCGTCATCGTCCGGCTCGCCGATCATGAAGCGCTCAGCGTCGAGGATGGCCCGCTTCAGGGCCTCAGACACGTTGCCGGCGATGGTGCCCAGCACGCTGTTGTCCGAGCTGTAGCGGATGCGCACCGCCTCAGCCGTCTCGGCGCCGCCCGCTTTCTGCACAATGCGCGCGCCGATCATGAGCATCTGCTCTTCTTTGTCCTTCAGCAGCGTGCGGGCCAGCTGGCTCTCGGTTGCTTGGACCAGGGTCGCGGTACCGCTCTTGCCGAGGTTGTAACCGCGGGTCGAGCCAATGTGCATGCCGTTCGGGTTCAGCTTGGCAAAGTCGTCGGCGGTGATGTCCGTGGTGATGAACAGCGTGGGCTGACTGCTGATAAACCCACTCTCCTCCACCGTGGCGCTGTTGCCGTAGTGCAGGATGTTCACGTCGGCCAGGTCTTCCAGCGGCGACTTGTCGATGCTGGCGTCGTTGTTCTGGGCGCCGTAGAAGCTGAACAGGATGTGGTCAAAGGGGCGGCCATTTTTGTCGAGCGGCGCGACCTCGCTGTAGCTGTTGCCGTCTTCGGCGTAGACGCGCTGCACATAGCGGCCATCAACCAGCAGCAATACGCGGTATTGAGTGCTCGTTGTGCGCTCCAGGCTATCCGCACTGAACTCGGACACGCATTCCAACAGGCAGACATAGACCAGGCGCTTCACGCCCTCGATCACCTGCTCGTCCCAGTCGATGATCGCTTCAGCCCCGTAGTGGTGGATCAGCGCACGCCGGCCCTGCAGGTCGGCCATCGATGACACTCCCTCAACAGCTGGGAAATCCACCAGGAAGCCGCCGCGCCCTGCATCCAAGCACTCCCCTACCGAGTCCTTCGAAAGCTGCTCCAGGCTCGTGCCGTCGCCGCTCGCGTTCTCTTTCAGGTACTCGACGCCGGTTGGCAGCTGCAGTTCGGCAGTCTTGCGGAACACCGCGCCCAGCAGACCGGTGCGAGTACGTCCTGTGATGTTCAGGAACATCGCCCGCTTCTTGTACTGTTTGTACCGCGCGAGGTTCTCGGGAGACCTGTTCTCTGGGTCCGGCATTGGCAGGTAGATATCGTGCTTGCGCACCTCTCGAGCACCAGCCACGCAACGCTTTACCAGCAGCCAGCCGGGCAAGGCCTCCGAGTACTCTGCCCGGGGAGTGAAATTCGGCATGGGTGGCCTCAGAAAGTGAAGGTGATAGGTACGTGGGTTACCGGCCTGCTGATTGGGTAGTCGTGATGGATGAAGTAGCCGCCAGCGTCGTTCGCGTGGTCCACACCAGACTTCTTGTCAGGCTCCCCGTTGGGTGCCCACACCTGCTGCTCCAGACCGTCCGCATAGGTCGGGCAGCGTAGCGGGTTGATCAGGTAGCGTCGCTCGCCATTCGCGTTGCAGAACATCGCGTTCATGGCGTTGATGCGGTCTTTTACCGGCGGGTTGGCATCAGGCGCGATGACGCTGAATCCGGCCTGGCGCAGGATGGCGATGTCCGTCTCGCTGGCGTTCACCGACTTGCGCGACCCGCCAGAGGCGTCGGGGTAGATCCTGATCTCGCAGGTCTTCTCGTAGTCGCGGCCGTTGTGCCTCCAGTAGCGTTCCTTGATGCGCCGGATCATGTCCGGGGTATCGAAGCCGTCGATCAGCTCATCCACCGCCCTGGGCTTGCCGTCTGCGCGCTTGACGTGCGTGATGGCGGCCATCTTGCCGACGTTGAAGTCCATGCCGATGAACAGCGGCTCTCCAGGCTCTACGGTGTCGAAGCAGGAATTCAGCTTGCGGTCGTAGGCGTGGTAGATCGAGCCGGCATTGAGGTTGACGAACTGGCCATTCAGGTAGGCCAGGATCAGCTGGGCCGGGTACGACTCCATCAGCGATGGGATGTAGTCCGGGGGCAAGTTCAGTTCGTTGTCGAAAGTACTGGCCTGCACCAGGCCGTACATGCCCTGCAGGGCCGGCTTCTCGCGCAGCTGCTTCACGAACTGCTGATAGACGAACTTGAACCCCTCAGGGGTGGTCGTCACGTCTACGCCGTTCTTCAGCCCGGGCACGTTGTAGCGCATCCGGGCAATGATCTTGCGCCAGGCATGCTCGGCCTTCAGCGCGGGCAGAACGTCGAGTTCATCGACTAGGGCGTGCCCGATCTTGAAGCCGACGATGGTCTGCGGCTTCTCCATTGAGCGGCAGATGGTCGTGCTGCGGTACTGGCCGCCGCTGTAGAACTCGACCTCCTTGTCGCTCTCCTTCGTCTTGACCTTCAGGCCCCAGTCGAATGCGACCTCCTCGATGGTCGGGAAGAAAATGTCGCGGATCTGCGGGTAGGTCGGCGCGAAGTAGCCGGAATCGATCCGAGGCCACTCCCAGACGTGCTTGCACAGCGCTGCGCAACCCACCCAGGTCTTGCCGGAGCCGAACCCGGCCACGAAGCCGCGGAACTTCTGCTCCATGCGCAGGAAGCTGGCCTGGGGCACATTAAGTGACGGCATCCGGCTTCCTCGCATCCACCACGTCGACCTGCACACGGGTAGGCGGCACGTTGTCGTGGGGATTCTCGTTCTTGGTCTGGCGGTTCACGTAGACGTCGCCGACCTCTTTGGCCGCCTGCTCCAGTAACTGGGCAGTGAGCGCCATGTTCTTCATGGACTCGGCCTTCTCGGCCATCCTTCCCAGTGCACGGAGCCGGAATGCCCGGTTGGCGATAGGGATCTCGGATGTCTCTTCACGGAATCGCTTGCGCGTGTCCTCGAACAGGGTCCGCCAGCGCTTGGCCAGATCTCGGCCTGCGCTCTTGGTAGGGTCATGTGATTCGCACTGCTGGCGACTCACCTCTATGCCGAATTCCTCTCGGACAGAGGCCGCCACCTGTGCGGGGGTATCGAAACAGGCCAGGGCCTGAACGATAAAGGCTTTCACCTCGTTGCTCAGGGCCGCCATAGGTTCAATTCCGTCTTAGGTCTGTCAAAGGTCAGGCAGACTTGAGCAGACAGGTTCCGCAGGCCCTCGAAATGTTGATCTTGGCCACCTCAGGCGGCCGGCTTGCAGCGTCGATCAGCTGCTGTACGTCTTCGCTGGCACCGTAGCGCCTGACCACGCCGACGAACTCTTCGACGTCATGGCCGCGCAGGTAGAGCTTGGGCAGCCCGTCCTGGGTGAACTTGGGTGCGCCGTACTCATCGGTTGCCTGGGCGATGTGGTACAGCTCGTGTTCGACCAGGGCGCAGAACTCAGCGTCGGAGCACTCAGCGCAGTAGTCGGCAGCCAGAGTGATGAGGTAGGTCGGCTCCTCGCCGAACCACTGGCGCATCTGCTGCTCTTGCCGGGCTTTCTGCCATCCGCCAGCACGGAACATAAGCTGTTCGGCCTGGCCGAGAACTACCCGCCCCTGTTTGGCGAACCCAGTCGATGCCCAGAGCACGCCGATGTTGGCGTCAATCAGATGGGCATGCTCAGGGTTATGGATGCTTCCGGTGTCGGCAAGGATCTCGCTCTGTATCCAATCCCACACACCTGCAGCCGGGCGCAGCGTGAGCAACAAGGATTCGAGCAGGTCAGCCGGGGGCATCGGTCTGCTCATGGGTCAACTGCTCCTTGAAATGATGGCGCGTTGCCGGTATTGCTAACAGTCAACTACCTGGAGGCGAAACGATGCTGAAACTCACCGAAGGCGAAAAACACTATCTTCTGGAGATCCGTGCACTCTCAACGAACGCGGAAGGCCACGATGTGTTCGTAGGGCTGAACAGCAACGAGTCGGAGCGCTATCACTTCCTGAGCAATCCACTGAAGAGCTTGGAACATTCAGAACGGGAAGAGTATCTGGCGCTTCATGAGAAGCATGAATTGGCTCGCTTGCTCGTCTTAGATGCAGAAAACACGTTGCGGGTTGAGCAGCCGTCCCGTCACTGAAATCCCTGACTGCCAAGATAGAGCCGTTTGACACCAGCCCCCACCATGCTTCTCATCGAAAGCAAAGGATCACCTTTCCATGCCTATTCAAGAGTTCGGCGCCAAGAAAAACTACAGCGTGTCTCAGCCCCTCCCGCGAAATTTAGAGCATCGTCCTATTTACGCGATGCCCTACCAGCCATTTGATGGCAAGTACATTGGCGACACAGATGCTCGCTACCTGTCGATCGGCATTGCCCAATGGAGCCGCGAAGATGTCTCGCTCAAAATTATGCGTTACGCCACCCAGTGGTCACGCCAGGCCGAAGAGCTCCCTCTGCATCGAGTCGTGGACACCTCGATATTTTTAGCGAAGGTGCTTTTTGACGAGGCAGATCACGCCGTAGAGATCGAGCGTGGGCTTTTTGAAAACCAGCCCGCAGGATTTCGAGTAGAGCGTGAGGCCTGCGATGACAACGATGCGGCGTGCTTCGACGCATTTCTGAATAAACATGAGCCTGCTTTGCGTGACCGCTTCAACAAGCTCCACCAACTACTCAGCAATTTGAAAGCTCAAGGCAAGCTCTAAACTATTCACCAAAACTCACTTGGCGACCATCTCGTGCGTCTCGGCGTGGGCATGCCCGTGCAGGATGGCGACGATCAACCCCTGAGGCAGCCCTGCTTCCTTGGCTGCATCGATCGCCTTGATCAGCGCCGTGTCGAGCGCATTGGTAGCGACCACCACATCGGACGGTAGCGGCAGGACGTGGCGAAGTCGGGTCACGTTGCTCATACAGGCCTCGTTCAGGGCAGAGCTATCAGGCGAAGGGATCGGCTGGCTTGGCGATCGAGCGCACAAACCACATGAAGCCCTGCTGCAGGTTGGTCTTGGCCAGGGCCAGGGTGCGCTGATCCACTCCTTCGATCTGGCCAATCTGCTTGAACAGTTCGCCGGCGTCTGCCTCAAGGGCCTTGATCGAGTTCATGCCGTCGATCTCGCTCTGGGTGAGGTCGCGATAGCCGGTGATCTTCTTGTGTTGATTGTCCATGGGGAATCCTCAGGTGTTCGCGCCACGAAACGGCGCACGCTGGAAATGTGGCGCGACTACGGCGATACCCGATTGAGGGCCTCATCAGCCTTGTCGGCGGCCTGGGTAGCAGTGGTCGCAGCCTTCGACGCTTTGGTCGCGGCGCTCTCGGCCTTGCTGGTCAGCTCATCCAGGCGCTTGTCGCGCTCGGCCATGGCGGCATCGTAGGCGGCCCGGATCTCGGCCACCTGGCTGGCCTGGGTCGTGGCCATCGACCAGAACGCCGACTGCCAGCCCAGGACCGCTCCGCCGGTGACCAGCAGTGCCGCGATGATCCAGACCTCTGCCCGGCGCCACCAGCGGCGGGCGATGAATTCAAGTGCGCATCTGTCCATCAGGAAGCACCTCCCAGCTTTCCGCGTAGTCGGGCGATTTCATCGCTCTGCGCGGCTACGCGCTCATTGAGCTGGCCGACCTGGCTGGTCAGGGCTTCGATCTTGCCCTCCAGGCGCCCTACCGTGGCTACCAGGTCGTTTCGCTCCTTGGCGAACTGATCGGCGCGGGCCTCGGCTTCTTTCCGGGCCTCACGCTCGATGTCGAGCAGTTCATTCAAGCGCCGGACGACGCCGATGTCGGCGGTGTCCATCGCGCGGTCAGTCGCGTCCCTCGACAGCCACTTGCGCAGCCAGAGAAAGCCGCCCAGCAATACAGTGCCCGTTCCGCCCAGCCAGGTGGCTGTGCCTGGGCCGAGGTCGGTCGGGTCCATCCAAGATCTCCAGAAATGAAAAAGCCCGCACAAGGCGGGCAAGGGGAGCTACGCAGAAAATGTTAAATCTGGTGGCTGTAGAAGAGGGAGTACGACTCGATGCCGTCGTTCGGCTGTTTGATACCAGCGTTGGAGTAGTGAACAGCTCGGATACCGACCTTCTGCGTCTCGCCGATCTTCAAGCCTGCGCCGATGCGGTCTTCGAAGTTGAAGGCCGAACCAAAGTCCTGGTCACCTGCGGATGTACCAGAGAAGACAGCAAGGCCGATGCCAGCCTCAACGAATGGCTTCACGTTACCGCTGCCGAACTCGTAAACGAAAACTGGAGCAAAGGAGAGCGAATGAGCGCCGCCAGACGCATCACCTGCTTCCCAGTAGGTGTAACCGGCATCCCAGTACCCGGTGAGGCGACCAGTGCTGCTTTCCAACCAGCTCTTGTCCCAGTCAAAACCGATTCCAACGCGCGCGGTCAGGCCACCCTGACTGGTCGCTCCAACGCCTCCAGACAATTCAGCGGCCTGAGCACCGACAGCAAAAAAAGAGAGCACCGCTGCGGCGATGATATTTTTCATAATCACGGAATTCCTGATGAATTTTTCTTAGCAAGCTATGTGAATCAGATTGCCATCAATTCGTTCCGTGGGTTCTGAAAAATTCTGAAAATAAGCGAAACGCAGGCAGAGGGCCTATTGAGGGCCTCTTCGGGCAACAAAAAACCCGGCACTTGGCCGGGTTTAGAGTGATTTTTGCCACAGGCAAAATTATCAGGATGGCGAAATAGTGCCATCAGCCGGACAATTCCGTCAAGCGGCAGATTTCATGATTTTTATAACCGAGGAGACGGGCACCAGTGCAGCCTTGTCCAGGTCGTTGCAGGCGTCGAAGCATGCCTGTATGAACCCCTCCCATTCTCGAGTCCATTGCTCGGACGACAGCTCCAGGCCAAGCATGTGCAACAGCCACGCGCGGAACCCTTCCGGCGTTGGGCACGGATCGATGCCCTCGCTCTGCCCGCCCTGGTGCATGCGGCGGTACCGGTGCAGCACCCCCAGCGCGACCATGCGGGCCTTCTCGAACTTCTTGGCGTACATCCGTGGGCCAGCGGCATAGGCTACGCGGAACATCGCTTCGTGCGCCTCCTCTGCGTCGTCGGCGGTGGCCATCGGGCTGTACATGTGGTTGCCGAACGCCTTGAGGTGGGCCGGCAGCGTGTCGATCGCCCGCTGGATGTGGGCGGCGACTGCCTGGTGCACCTGGTGGCTGGCCTTACGCTGCTTGTCCGTCTTCTGGATCATGCGGCCGAGCAGCCCCATTTCCTGCATCACGGCGCCCTGGCTGTCCCGTGGGATGTACAGAGCGTCGTGCCACGCCTTCCTTGCGCTGCTCAGTTGCATGGGCCGCCCTCCTCGCGCTTGCGCCGGGCCTTGATGGCGATGCCGCGCCCGATGGTGTAAGCGCCGATGATCATCAGCCCCAGGAGCAGCAGCTGGCCGCTGTCAGTGGGTGTCCAATTCATGCTGCTGCCCTCCGTAGGTCTTTGAGTTTTTGCCTGTACAGGGCCTTGATGGCCTGCAGGTCTTCAATGGTCAGGCGCTGGGGCTTATGAGGCCCTTCGAGCCAGTCGACTCGGTCGGCGCCGATGCGCTTCACCAGGCGGATGCGGTACTCGACGGCATTCCCCGACAGGTTGCGGTTGCACTTCACGCACTGACGGTGGACGTTCAGCGGCTCGAAGCGCAGCTCCGGGCAGGCTCCTACCGACCGGTAATGCCCGGCGTCCCAGCGACTTCCGGTGATGAGGTCGTGATCGCTCGGCAGCGAGTCGCAGCTGATGCACGGCAGGCTGGCGTCACGCTCGCGGATGTAGGCGTTGAACGAGGTCTGGGCCTCGGCCATATGCTCGCGGCGGGTCTTCAGCTTCTCCCGGCGCTCCTGCAGGTCTTCGCGGGCCTGCTTGGCAATCGCCTTGGCTGCGATCTTCTGCAGCTTCGGATCCTTCGCCATGGCTCGGGCGCAGGCCATGCTGCAAACCGACTGAGTGGACATGGCCGGCTTAAAGCGCTGGCCACAGCCAGGCGCCTTGCACTTCTTCGGCTTGATCTCCTTGGCAAGCATCAGTACCGCCCTCCCCACCGATCCGGCTCAGTCCAGCGCACGCCATGCTCGGCGCCGAAGGCGTGCATCACTTCGAACAGGTCGCTGAACCACTTCTGCGACTGCTTGCGGGTCGAGACGCCCAGGACGACAAAGCCGCCGTCGATGCCCGGTACCGCGTCCTGCTTCTGCACCGCGGCGCTGAAGATGTGCTTCCAGTCCTCGTCGGTGAGCTTGCGGCCGTACCAATCCACCTGCTGGGAGACGTCGCGGAGCATTGCCCACAACTTCCGGTTGCAGACGTCGGGGCGCTTCTCGTCCTTGATGACCACCACCTTCGGCTTGGTCAGGTCGATGGCGTGCAGGGCGCCATACAGGCGGTTGAGGTCTTGGCTGCTGCGGATGGCGAACTCAGCCATGGGATGCCTCCTTCGCCATGAATTCGTCGACGACCGCGTCCGCCATGCTGCTGAACAAGGGCATCTTCCCCTCATTCCAGATAGCCAGCGGGGAGCTGGTGCCTATCGGGTTGCGCACGAAGCGGTAGCGCTCTGCATCCTTGCGCAGGGCCTCGTTCTCGGCCTTGAGCTGGTCGCGCTCTCGATTGGCGTTGATCAGCTGGGCTGAGAGGCAATCGCACTCGCCTCGCCACTCGCCGGTTATGTCGTGCACGTCGCCGGCGTCACCGCAGGTCCAGCAGAATGGTCCGCGGTGCCAGACCTCAAGCTCTTGCTCAAGCTCTCGCTCTTTTTTGCTGCGGCTGGTCGCCAACCGATTGAGCTCCGCGAGCAGGGCCAGGACAGTGGCCGGCGTGCAAGCCAAGGCGAAGTCCGCGTAGTCCTTGTTCTGCGCCATCAGGTCAGGGAATGACCGGTTCTGATGCACATCAAAGACAATCCCGTTGTCGTTGCGAATGTAGAGGGCGCCGTGGCTGCGCATGAAGCGAAGCGACTGATGCGATAGGCAGGTTTCGGCCAGCGCTTTCAGGTCACGCATCTTGTTGATGTCCATCAGTGCTTCTCCTGCAGAGGCGGTCGGTCGGTGAGCGTTTCGTGCCAGTGCCGGTAGCACGGCGTTTTCCGTGCCCAATTGCAGCGGCCCTCAACCCGACGCCAGAATCCAAGCTTGCTCCGGCAGCTGCCTGCCACTGGCTCGGCTTCAAACCAGTGCCAGTCACCTTCTTCGTCCTGAGCCAGCCAATTCGCCCAGCTGGGTGCGTCATCCCAATGCGGAGTGGCCATCACACACCCTCCCCGGCCGGCTGCCCGGCGCGCTTGATGTTCAACTTGGCCAGCAGGTGGGCACGACATGCGGCGGCGCTGGTTGGGATCTGCTGAATCTCCAGCAGGCGGACCTGCTTCTGGCTGGCGTACTCGTCGGCCAGCTGGGCGGCGCTCTTCTGGCTGTCGTGGCCGATGCCCGTGGCGATGTCGCCCAGGGGTTCGCCGGCGACCAGCATGCGGATGGTGATGTCGTAGGCCCGGGCGAATACCTTCTCGGCCCGCTCCACCTCCATCGAACCAAGGTTCTGCGCCTCGCACTGCAGGGCCGCGTGGCGCACCGCTGCGTGCGACCAGGTTCGGGAACCTGCCCTGCTGGGGTGGAAGTTCTCCAGCGCCTCTGCCAGGGCCCGCACAAGCGGCGGAATGCCCATCTCTTCCGGCGTCGGCTGACACAGCCTGATGAACTTGCCGCTGCTCGGGGCGAAGTCGGTACCCAGAACCCGGCACTTCTGGATGCCGAAGCGGATCTGCTCGAGCGTGTTGATACCCGCGGCGACGAAGGACTTAATCCAGCTGCGCTTGGCAGCCTTCAGGGCCTCGTCATCCGGCCACGCCTGCTTCCACGCAGGGAAGATTGCCTGCAGCTCCTTGAACAGGGCGTTGACCACTTCGGTGGTGCCTGGGTCCAGCTGCTTGGCTAGGGCCTGGACCTCGGCTGGCAGGTTGCGGGCCGTGGCCATGATCTGGGTGACGCTCTTGGGCTTGGCGGGCGTGCTCATAGCACCCCCAAGTCATCAGCCCAGCTGGTGTCGTCGAAGTCAGGACCATTACCTTGGCGGCGCGGAGGGAACTGGTGGACGTTGCCGGCCTGGGGTAGCTCGTCGTCCCAGCGCTTGCCGTTCAGCCAAGTGGCCGGATGCGGGATGAACTGGCCGCCATCCTTAGTCCAGTCAGCAGACACAGCCCAGGCGGCCAGTGCGGCGGCCATGCGGTCGAACAGGTCGGCGTCGACCTTGAGTTTTTCCCAAGCCTTCTCGGCGTTTGCCTTGCCCACCTTGCGCGGGTAGAGCTTCCAGAATCGAGCGAACAGTTCGGCGTCATCGCCAGATGACGAAATCTTTTGATCTTGTTCTTTATCTTCTCTTCTCTTCTCTTCTCTGGTCCGCGTTTTGTCCGCATCACCTGCGGACGAATTGCGGACAGAATTCGCTTTGCGCGACTCGCGCTTGCGCTCGCTATCATTTGCACGACGCTTGGCGCTGGCTCCGTTGTGCTCGTCAAAGCGAGGCATGACAAGGCTTCCAGCCTCATCGATATCCGCCCATTCGACATCAACCATGGCCTGGGTGAAGCCCGGCCAGCCGATCACCGCATCCATCGCGTCCGTGGTGTAGCCGTGCAGCACGCCGTCAGCAGAATGGGTGTCAAAGATGCTCCAGGCGACATGCAGTCCGCCAATCACCCGCAACCTGTCCGCACGCAATGCGGACACCATGCGGAAAACTTTCGGATGGGTCTGAAGATCCACACGCATTTTGATCCAGTCTCCGGCCATTACGTACGTCCTACGCCGACCAGGCCGGCGAGCTCAGGGAAGCGATCCACGTACCAGTGAGGCTGCGTCTCGCGCGGGGATTGAGGGCTGGTCAGGTTCTTGCCGAAGCGCAGCCCTTTGTCGGTGATTGCCCAGAAGGTCACCATTTCCTGCTTGGAGTTCTTGCGCTGCATGACCTTGATCAGGCCGGCCTGCTGCAGGGCCTTGTTGAACGATGCTGGGGACATGCGGATGCCGTTGTCCTTCAGCAGCGAGGTCAGCGCTTTGGTAGGCAGCGAACTCCCTCCTGCTGCGTCAAGGGGCGCATCCACGGCATAGTCGGGCAGGAATTTCGGGTCGAGGCCATTATTCACGGCGATCTTTGTCAGCATCTGCATCTGGCACGACGCAGCAGGCTTCAGCAGGCGCGTGAAGCACTCCATAATGGCGATTTCGCCTATGACCTTGGTGCCGTTGGCCATCACCGCCTGGCGAGCCTCGGACTGTCCTTCCAGCTCTCGCCAGCGCCGGATCACCCTCATGCGCAGCGCCGGGCTGTAGCCGGTCAGCAGGCAGTCGGTGTGCTCGCGATCGAGCTGGTACTGCACCTGCTCGCGGTTCCGACCATCCAGGTAGATGTCCTCAAAACTGAGGGGATCGACCTTCAGGTCCTTGAGCATGGCAACGACATCTCGTTTCACGTTGTCGTGCCGCTTGCCGGTGAGGTTGGCGATCTCGCGGGATGACATCGTGCGCGCCACAGAATCGTGGGTTGCGTTTTGTGGCGCGCCCCTGGGGAGGGCCTGTACACTTTGGGTCTGCATATGCATAATTCCCCTTCAGAGTTTTGTATTGCAGAGAGCCGGGCCGCGAACCCGGCTTTTTTGTCTCTGCGATTTGATGTCCCTCATGAGGGACTGGCGCCCGGGTCCCTAATTAGGGATCAGACGGTTACCTTGGCGCCACGAATGGCACCACGTTGCTGCTCTTGGGCGTGCCCCGCTGGCCGAGGAAGTGCGTGGTCCTTTTCAGGATCTGCGCGGCCAGCTCGTCGGTGCTGACACCGACCTCCTCCGCCCAGGCTTCCAGGTCCGCAAAGTCATCCCTGCGGAAGCGGGCGACCTCCACGTCGTGCTGCTGGACTGCTTCGTTTGCAGGCGACATCTGTCCTCCCAATGCCCTATTCAGGCCCTGGCCTTCCTCTCGTTGATCAGCGGCAGGTGGCCGTGCTCTTTCTTGAACGCCAGCGCGGCTAGGATGATTTCCCGGGCCAGCACGCTGTGCTGGGCCTTGAGCTCCTGGGCGTACCCCTTCAGCTCGTTGAAGTCCTCGTCATCCAAGCGGACCTTGACCTGGTGGTCGTGGCGGTGAGCTTTGTCGTCGTAGGCCATCGGGTGATCCCCTGCGCGCTGTTCAAGTCGTTCGGGCTTATTAGTTACGGGTCAGGGCCTATTCAGGCCTTCCGGTGAAACGGCGTTACTGCTCCCCGCGGGCTGCGGGGCTTCGTTCGGTTGGCCAGCTCACGACGGATCAGCTCGGACGCGAGAGCTTCGGGACTTACGCCCCGCCTCATCGCCTCTCGCTCCAGCTGCTCCATCAGTCCCTGGTCCAATCCGATCTCTTCAATCGGCATGGGGCCTCCTACGGGCCTTCAGGCCACGTGCTGATCGCCGGTATTCTCCGAAGCCAGGGCGGCCAGCTGAGCCTCAAGCAGCTCACGGCAGAGCACAGCGCGCTGAGTACGATGAAACTTGGCCAGCGCCTGAATCAGTTCGAACGTGTCCTCATCGACCCGGACCTTGATCTCGCGGTCATGCAGGTGCTTGGGATTGGCGTACATGCGGGGATTGCTCCTTGCTATGGAAATTGAGTTACGCGGCGCCCTTCAGCGCTTTGCGTGCAAAGGGGATAAGGTCCGGGCGCAGGCCAGCGATCGTGATTTCGCCGTCCGATGCGTCTTGCAAGCGCTCAGCAAGATCGACGGAAGCCTTCCGATGACCACCTGCGAGCTGCCAGAGATGGCCGACAGTGGTCTTCGCTGCGGCTGCTACATCCCGCCGGCGCTCATTGGTGGCGGTAGCCAACCATTCACGGAGGTGATCATTCATGTGGGTTCTCCTTACACATATGGCGAAATTTAGCTCATGGCTAATGTTCGAGCAAGGAGAATTTAGCCTTGCGCACATTTAGCACAGGGCTAAACACTGGCATTCTTCGCGCTATGGATATCTACGAAATTCGCAAGCACAACCTGGTCAAGCTGATCGGCAGCCAGAGAAAAGGGTCCTGCGCGGAGCGATGGGGGATGGCTCCTGCGCACCTGAGCCAGATCCTCTCCGACAAGACGGCGAAGAACCTGGGCGACGACGTAGCGCGCCGGATCGAGGAAGTTGAGGGGCTGCCGCGAGGCTGGTTCGACTCGATCCCCTCGGGCGACGACGGGCAGCCACTGGCTGAAGTCGTGGACAGCAAGCTGTCGGCTGCAGATCTGGTAAAGCAGATGCTCGCGAAGAGCGGGAGAGGTATTCCTGAAGAAACTCGCCAGAGGCTACTGGCTGCGGCCGAGGAGCCAGCTCCTGCGGTCGCTCCAGCCGATAGCGGAGTAGTCAAGGCAGACTTCAACCGCCCAGGCCTGGTCGGCGATGAGGTGTGGATCGCCCACTATGACGTGCGTGGAGCCATGGGCGGCGGCGAGCAAACCCATGACTTCCCAGAAATGCTGCAGGACGTGCGCGTCAGCCCCAGGCACCTACGCGAACTGGGCGTTGAGTTCAAAGAGCACTACCACCTGAAGCTCGTCACCGGCTGGGGTCAGTCAATGGCGCCGACTATCAAGAACCGCGACCCGCTGATAGTCGACGTCAGCATCCGCGAGTTCGCTGGCGACGGCATCTACTATTTCTCCTGGGGTGGTCACGAGTACATCAAGCGGCTGCAGATCGCGGATGAGGAGCATTTCGAGATGATTTCGGACAACCCTAAGCACAAGGATCGCTTGATACGGCGGGAAGAAACCTACATCCAGGCGCGGGTGCTGTTGGTTTGGAACGCGCACTTGGTCTAGAGCGCTTGTCCAGTTGCTGTAAATGGCCGCTGACGGCCCGCCTTGCGTCGATCAGATAGACGGGGCTTGCGCGGGCATACTTTTTCACTATGTTGACGCCACATTGGCGCTATGCCGATCTAGATGCTAGGTAGTGATGTATGGGCAATTTAAGGTTACGCACATGGAAGCGCTGATTAATCCGGACATTCTTCGCTGGGCACGCTCGCGCGCCCGGCTGAGCACGGGATCTCTCGCCAAGAGCCTGGGCACGTCGGAGGACAATCTCATCGCTTGGGAGGAAGGTGCTAAGCGCCCGACCTTTAAACAGGCTATGAGCTATGCGCATCACACGCATGTCCCATTCGGCTACCTCTACCTATCGTCTCCGCCAGAGGAAACGTTACCGCTGCCTGATCTCAGGACAATAAACGGTAGAGAGCCGAGCTATAGCCTTGCGTTAAAAGACACAATCCGCTGGGCCATGGAGCGCCAGGAGTGGTATCGGGATTGGCTTAAGCTGCAGGGCTACACAGAGAATAAACTTGTCGGGCGATTCGCTATACAGGATGGGGTAGGATCGGTCGTTGGCGACATCAGGAAATCGCTACAAATTCCTGAAATACCGAAGCGCGGTAGTTTTGATGAATATTTCTCGAGCTTAGTTACTAGAATCGAAGCGGCCGGAATATTAGTGATGCGGAACAGCATCGTCAACAACAACACAAGCAGACCCTTATCTGTTGACGAATTCCGCGGCTTTGCTATTAGCGATGCGTTAGCGCCCGTTATCTTTATCAATACAGCAGATTGCCCTGAGGCCAGGCTATTCACGCTCGGCCACGAACTCGCTCATATCTGGATAGGCGAGTCCGGAGTATCTGACGCAGAACCATCTAACCGACGTCAAGAGGAGGTATTCTGCAATGCAGTCGCTGCTGAACTACTTACTCCCGAGAAAGAGTTTCGAGTGCTCTGGCAGAAATATGAATCTTGGACTGATAACTTGCCCACGCTTACCAAAGCATTCCATGTTAGCGAGTGGGTCGTGGCGCGGCGCGCCCTGACTCTCGAATATATTAGTCAAGAACAATACAGTCAGTTCATCGCCAAGAAAATCGCTGCTCATAAGGCTCGCAACAAAGACGGCGCCCCGCCTTACTCTAGGCTTCAGACAGGACGAGTCAGCAAAAAGTTAGCTACTGCAGTGGCGAGTGAAGCTCTCAGCGGGCGTTTGCTGTTTAGAGATGCTGCTCGGCTTATTGGAATTAAGCCACACAAGATCTCTGAATATTCTAAGAAGGAACTTGGATTTTGAGCTACCTACTCGACGCCAATTCTTATATACAAGCGAAAAACTTTCATTACCGCATGAAATTTTGCCCAGGTTTTTGGGACTGGCTTGACTCGTCTGCACAGCACGGCAAGCTGTGTAGTATCTCCATGGTGTATAAAGAGCTTTCCGACTTCGGGGACGAACTATCAGACTGGGTAAAGAAACGGCAAGATCATTTTGAAGGGATAGACGATAGCGATACCCAATCCGTTTTCGGGGCAATAGCCCAGCACGTCATGGATTTGAAACTCCCACCTGACGCTGAGGAAATTCGTTTCCTAGATGGCGCCGACCCTTGGCTTATCGCTAAAGCGTGTACTACCGGCAAGACGATTGTAACCCACGAAGTTATCGCGCCAGACAATAGCAGAAAAATCAAAATCCCTAATATTTGCAAAGACTTCGGGGTCAGTTACATTAACTCCTTCGATTTACTTGATACGCTTCAGGCTCGTTTTGTAATGGAGCGTACTTAGGAAAATAGCGGGCGTGCTCTCATGGGACCAAGCCCGCGTCGGCGGGCTTATTAGCGCCCATCAGAAAGGAGCCTCCTTCTCCACCTCGACCTCACTGTCCTCCTCGATGATGAAGTCGTCCCGCTCCTGAAGCGCGCTTCGTTCCCACCTCACGGTCACCGTGCCATCGTCATTGAACGTCAGATCCAGCTCGGGCACTTCAGCGATCAGCCCGATCACCTCCTCCCATTCTGCCTCTCCGTCCGTGTCCAGGCGATGGATCGTCACCCAGCGCTGCGTCTGTGCGATCGGATGATTGATCATTGACGATACTCGCAGGCTTAGCCGCTCTAGCCCGGTCATCTCCTGGCGCTGCTTCGGCGCCGCTCTGTTTTGATTGGACATAGTTCCATCTCCGAAAACTGTATATTTGTACAGTGATTGCAGAATCATAGCGCAGTGCTAAATCTCAGGTAAAGGCCCTGCGCAAGAAGTCCAGCCGTGGAGGAACTTTGTCGCTCAGCGAAAATAATTTAGCTTCTAGCTATTGACGATTCTTTAGCCCCTGGCTAAATTTCACCTCAAGCAGTCACCAACAAGGGACTGCCGAGGCCCTCACCGGCCGCCGCTCTTTAGCGACACACCTTGCCGGATCGACACCGGCCCAGATTCAAAGGCAGCGATGGACAGGCCTCAACGGTCCAGAGGGGTGGCAACTGCCCCGGGCGTGCAGCGTAAAGCGCCGAGTTCAGTTATCCAGCGGGAGAACAAGCCGAAAGGCCCGCGGCTGGAGGAACAACGAGAAATGCGGCCGAGCCGACGCCAGCAGCGGGCGCGGCCGATGAGGTCACTTACGGCGCCCGCCACCAGGCGAGCCGCCGCGAAAGACCTGAGTTTCGAGATAGAGAGTGTCGCCCTCTCCGGGCTTGTACGGGGTCTTCCGCTCGATTCGGCAGCCCTTGCACATGATCGGCACCGGCTTCCAGCTGTGGTGATACCGGAAATGCGATTTGCAGAACCTGCAGGTTGTCTCTGGCCACTCTCGATCCCTTCTCTCCTCAGTAAGCGAGGTCTTCAGTTGTCGCAGCAGTTCGAGGCTTTTTGCATCCATGTGAAAGCTCCTGGGGTTTCCCTGGATCGTATCAGCCTGCCCACGCGCAGCCCACTGCGACGGCGGACGAGGTGTTGACCGAACTGAGTGAATGACCTGGTAAGCGGGTGCGGAGAAAAACAGAACGATTCACTGATGTCGCTTCGATGAGGCGGCATTGGGAATCCACTGGAGGAATGACGATGAACAAATTCACCCGCGACGCCAGCGTCCTGAACTTGCAGCACGCTCTGGCTGATGCCAAAGCCGAAACTCGGCGGGCTACTGATTCTGGCTGCTCTGAAGAGCTGATCTGCGAGCTGATGGATGCCGAAGACGCCATCGTCTCTCAGCTTCTTCGTATGGGCTGCCACCGCCGTGACTGCTGAGCGATTTGACTGGCTGGCCTTGGCGACAGGGCCAGACGGGAAATCAACCGCCCTGGAGGGCAACGTGATGCGACCAGTTATGACCATGAAGGCCCTGCACGATAATCGCAGGCGCCGGACAGGGATTGAAGACGCAGCCGAAGGCAAGTTCCACGGCTGGGGCGTCGAGTACGAAGAGTTCGAGAATGGTCCCGGCAACTACACGGTTGCCATCGTTGAGATGGCGGATGGCACAGTCCAAACGCTGATGCCTTGGGCGATCCGCTTCTTGGATGGTGAGGACTCCAAGCAGCAGGCTATGAATGACTTCCTCGCCCGGCCAGCAATTGGCTGAATGATTCCCTGACAGCCGGAAAGACGGCCCGATGCCCTGCTCCCCTTCGCAGGCTGCATCGGAGTGTGAGCTGAATCCTGCCGCCAAGAAGCAAAGCTTCTAGCGAGATCTGGAGGAACGAACACCGGTCGATGCAGAGATTGGCTCCTGCCAGTTCACACCCCGATGCAACTTCGAAGCAGTCAAAAAAATTGAATCAGCGAGCTGCCTGCTCGGTCAGGAATTATGAACGCAGTAAATCTGACGAGGTAACAGCAATGACTATCCAGGCAGAGACACTCGCTCAACTGACCAAAGCTCTCCAAGAGCGCGGCATGAATCTCGTAACAGACGTTGCATTTACCAGAGCGCCATATCGGAAAAACCACCGCTGGATCTGCATCGTCGAGTAGCAATTCTATTTGCCGGCGGCTCGGGCTAAGACCCCACCGCCGGCCCCGCGCACTTAGCGTCAACCCCCGCAATACCTAGATCAACACCCCTTCCCTTCACATCGACCGCATTGGCAGGCGCCAGGCCACCTTTCACGGTGGGTTTGGTCACCCGCGCCTGGCTCCTGGCCAATGCGGTTGCACAACCACCAGGAGGACGCCATGGGCGCACTTCGAGCAGCACAATGGCGGTACGACCATGCTGAGCCGGAAGACGACTCGGCGTATCAGGAAGCGGCGCAAAACTGGATCGAGAGTAAGGCCGAGGAGCTGGTCGGCGGCTGCGATGTTCTGATCCCGCAGCGCTTTGGCGGACCGGTTGGCGTCCGCCAGGACCAGTTCGTAGCCAAGCTGGCCGAGCATCTCCGCGCTCTGCAAGAAGCTGAGAAGGACGATCTCAACGCCCTGGCCCTTCTCCTGCTCCAGGCGCAGGCCGGTGGCCCGGTGAAGAGCATAGTCCCTGACATCCTCGGCCCTAGCGACCACGTCGGCGGAAAGCTCTTCGAGATCGCCGAGTCGATGCTCGAAGGCTATGCCGAGCAAGGCGTTCAGCACGACGCCGATCAGGCCAATGAGCCATGAGCCCGCACGTCCTGCTCGACAACGAACTAGATGCCCTGGCCGACCCATCAACCCCGGTCAGCTGGTCCGTGATGATCCAGAAGCAGCTCACCGAAATGATGGCCGATCAGCGCATCACCATCGATGAGTTCAACCACTACTGCGGGCGCCTCAACAAGATCGTTGACGGGCGCAAGGAGGTTGCATGACTACGCCGCTTTTCCCGTCGATCATCGATGACCAGGTAGCCGAGGTCGCCCAGGCCGTGCCCGACGACCGCATCCTGCTGGTGTTCAAGGGCCTGACAATGGCGGACGCCATGAATCAGGCGCGCCTGGCTCACATCGAGAACCCGGCTGCCTGGTCTGGCCGTGCTTACCTTTGCGGTATGTGCACGCTGGCCTATGAGGTCCGGACGTGACTGGCTCCCAACGCGCCCGCCGCTTCGCCACCTGGCGCGGCTCCTTTATCACCCTCTTCTTCTGCACTGCCTGGATGCTCGCAAGCGCCTGGGCAGGCTGCATTACCTCCTGACGCAACACCCCGAGTGCGGCGGGCCCTTCGTGGATAACCGTGCCCGCAAGGGAGCGTAAGCCGGCAAGAGCGCGCAACCATCACCGGCAGCCAGGGCGTCTGGCCTACATCACGGGCGTGACCTGGCATTTCCCCTATTCCAACTGACGGCGCCGGCCCGGCGCGAGGTGTATCAATGTCCACTACCAACATGAGCATCTGGGAGAAGGTCCAGACGACCGACACCCGATTCACCAAGGACGCCAAGGTCGGCGGCCAGCAGATCACCAGCCTGAACGGCACCGCCATGGTCATGAAGGCCACAGAGCTGTTTGGCCCGGTCGGCATCGGCTGGGGCTGGAAGATAATCGAAGAGCGTTTCGATGACGGCCACGAGATCTACGCCGGTGAAGGCGACAAGCGCACCTGCATCGGTCGCGAGATCGGCCACACCGTCAAGATCTGTCTCTGGTTCATGCAGGACGGCCAGCGCGGCGAGATTGAGCAGTACGGCTGCACGCGTTACCAGTACAAGACGAACTACGGCATGACCACCGACGGCGAGGCTCCGAAGAAGTCGCTGACCGACGCCATCAAGAAGGCCCTGTCCATGCTGGGCTTCAGCGCCGACGTGTTCCTGGGCATGTTCGACGACGTGAACTACGTCCAGCAGCTTCAGGCCGAGCAGGCTATCGAGCAGGCCGAGGACCGGCAGGCTGAGATCGACCGGCAGCAGCAGGAGCGCCTGGACTTTATCAAGGACACGATCACGACCATGCAGAAGGCCGTCACGCCGCATGAGCGCAAGAAGATCCACGACCACGCCGTGCGCAAGCTCATCGGCCGCAAGGACGAGAAAGGCGCCGCGCGCATCTCGCTCGAGCTGAAGAACCTTGAGTCGGGCAAACCTCAGGAGGCAGCAGCATGACCCAGCTCTACGCACTCACCGGCCAAATGGCCGAACTAGCCGCCATGTGCGACACCGACGACGAAGGCCTGAAACAAGCAATTCAGGACACCATGGCCGGCATCCAGGGCGAGTTCGAGGTGAAGGCCGACAACATCGTGATGCTGCGTCGGAACATCGAGGGTGATATCGGCGCCATCGACGCCGAGATTGACCGCCTGAACGAGCTCAAACGCATCAAGGCCAACAGCGTCACGGCGATTACCGACTACCTGCGTCGGAACATGGATGCGGCCAACATCAAATCGATCAAACGTCCCCTCTTCACCATCAGCCTGGTCACCGGCAAGGAAAAGGTGATCGTCGACAACGAGCAGGCAGTACCGGATGAGCTGACGTCGGTGGTGACCAAGATTGCGCCGGACAAGAACGCCATCGCCGCCAAGCTCAAAGCCTTGCGCGAGCACAACGAAGCCGTCCGCAAGCGCGTCGCCGCGGGCGAAGACTGCGAGCACGAACTGATCCCCGAGCCGGCCTGGGCACACCTGGAGCGCGGCGAGAGCTCGATCCGCATCAAGTGAGGTAGGCATGAACCAATCCATCGACCTGGAGGCCGCCAAAGCGGCCTTCTTCGCGTCTGGCGGCCAGCTGGTTGTGCTGGAGGGATTCACCTACCGGCCATTGCCGCCCCGCAAAGGGCCTGAAGTGCAGCCGGCGCCGGCTACCAAGGCGCCTGCCAAAAAGGCCGCGCCATCGCCCCGCAAGGAAAAAATGAAAGCCCGCGCCGACCAGGTGGCCGAGATGGCCAAGACCATGACGTGCCAGCAGGTTCATGAGGCTACTGGCATTTCCAAGCAGGCCCTATTCCGGGCCTCGCGGGAAGGTAACTTCGTGTTCCGGCGCGCAGAGCGGAAGAAGTCGGCCAACAGTAAGCGAGATGTCCAGCGCATGATCCAGCGAAACCTGAAACGGATCGAGGAGCTGAAGGTGGTCCAGCAAATCTGCGCCCTGCGCGACACCGGCCTGCACCGGGCCCAGGTAGCCGAGCAGTTGGGCCTGAATTACGGAACGCTGGTGAACATCATCGAGCGCAACGACATCAACTTCCCGCGGGTGCGCGTCAGGAAATGAAGCGCATCAACAACCTGGTCCGCCAGCGCCGGCGGCAAGAACAGTTCCACCTGCCGCCCAGCGGCCTCACGGAGCACCGAAATGCAGAAAGCACCCTCTGGAGTAGTGACCCTGCCCGCCTGGATGAATCGTCCGGTGAAGAAGCTGTACATCACCCGCAGCGGTGGCCAATACCGGCCTGATGATGTGGCCATGGCTTTCGCGCTGAGCCTGCGCTTTCACGACAGCGCCGACCACCTACGCAGGCTGGCCCGTCGCCTGGTCGACAAGGTCTGCCTGGAGCACCAGCCGAACATGAAGCGCCTGGCCCGTGAGCCGGACGACGCCAAGGTGTTCGACGCAGCGCTCAAGATCATCAACCGGGTGTGCGACCTGCTCGAGTACGCCCCGGGCACCGCGTTCGTGCGCAATGGAGGCGATGATGGCTCTGACGCAGAAGCAGCGTGACGATCGGCGCCGCGAGAAGGCCGAACGCCTGCAGGAAGAAGACCTGCGCTTGAAGGTTCGACTAGGGACTAAACAGGCCCTGCTGGAGCTGATGGAGTGGGCCGGGATCGAGGAACAGGGCGAAGCGATGACGCTGATGATTCATCACATCGAGGCGCTCGGGCATCACGCACTGTTCCGGATCGCGCGCCACGAAATCGAAGCTCACCGAGATGTGGCGCGGACTGAGCCGCTGCGACTGTCAGCCAGGAAGCGAACCGGCCAACACCTGCGCGCCATCTGCGGCTGGGCTAACGCAACCTACAGCCAGATGATCGAGGCGCTGATTCACGGTATCCACGCACTGGGCAGGCTGCACGCGGCGAAGTTTCTCACCCCACCGCGGCATGAGATCAGCATATCGCCGCGCCTGGCCCTGGCCTTCGACCGGAAGAGCCTGCTGATGATTCAGCAGGATCCTGGGGATGAAGTCTTCTTGCCAGCTTCTAAAAATCAAGAAGAAGCGTTGAGTACACGTCTGATAATGGAGACGAAGGTCAGATAGCTAACCTGGGGATGATCTTGGGTGACAAGCTGTTCGCCGGTTGGAGATAGAATTGCGCCGTTCTGACTAACCAAGAATCGGGCAACCTCAATTGGCTCATCTGTAACCAAAGACTTGGTGCAGACAACAGCCTCAACCATGCCGAAACCAGTTCTCCAATCTCCTTGGCACTGGACTGAGAACTTCTTGCCCATGACCTCCCCATCTAGGCGGCTCTCGCCCGAGTCCGGCAACGTCAGCACTGCACCGTCTAGGTAAATACTGCCCAGTTCACGCCAATGCCGAAACATGTCGAGCAGCTTTCCCTTTGCCAATTTGGCAGCGAAGTCAGCCGATGCGATCTCTCCACGAAATAGGTCGGCGTTGTACTCAAAATCGCTCTTTTTCATCTTCTTTTCCTATCCCGGCTCCATGCCGGTCACCCGTAATACCCCATCCCAAACCAAATTGCCACCATGCCGCATCCGGCCACGGAGGGCGGCGCATGCATGGAGAAAGCCATGAAGACCTTCGGCAACATCACCGCTAACGGCAAGGTCTATCTGTATCCAGACGAGGCGCCAGCAGATCGGCTCTGGATGGACCAGAACGGGCACACCAACTACTGGTGTTCAGTCCAAGACCGCACCACTGGAAGCTCCAAGTACCCGCGCACCGAGGGCCGACAGACGCTGCCTGGCTCCTCTGCATCGTTCAACTGGGTGCCGGGGAGCGCAAAGCACTCCATGGCAGGCCGGGTACGAGTTGAAGCCGTACCATCAAGCGGCAAGGTCATCATCGGACAGATTCATGCGGTCAACTCGCCTAACCCATTCCTCATGGTGACCTGGTGGAGCGGATCGGTGCGAATCGAGTCGCGCAATGTGCCGCTCGGGAACGCTCGAACGCTGATTGAAAAAGCGGTCCCGCTGGGCCAGACCTTCGACTACAGCGTGCAGGTCGACGAGCTCGGGGAGCTGAGTGTTTCTCTCGACGAGCTGCGCAGCGTTTCAGCAGTGAGCTCGACGTGGAAAAAACTGCCGTTTTACTTCAAGGCCGGGGCCTACGTAATCGACAACAAAGGCGCGGCAACTGAGGGCGGCTTGGTAGTGTACGAAACCTTCGACGTGCTCAACGGTGCGGTGCAGGTTGGAAGTTGAATTTATCCAACCCACGCCAAGCTACCTGACCCTCCGGCGCTGCCCGCCAGCGCCTCAGCACAAACCGCAATGCAAGGCCATTTGCGCTAGTTCGTTCGTGAGATGCAGCAGGTTCAGCACCAGTAATACGACCAGGTTGAGCTCTTTCAGCTTGTTCATTTTTTGCGGTTCTCCAAGAGGTTGCGTCCCGGTATGTCGCTTCATCCTGAGCGACACGTAATGCCGCTTCCTCTTGGGTTTTTTCCAAGCGCTGCCCGCCAGCGCCTTCCCCTATTCAACGATAACGCCTCCCCGGCGAGGGCGGCGCCTGCAAGCCTGGAGCCTGCCATGACGTACACGCTTCACCTTGGCGACTGTATCGAGGCGATGCGAGCCATGCCCGAAAACTCGATCGATAGCATTGTCACCGACCCTCCCTACGGCCTGAGCTTCATGGGCAAACGCTGGGACTATGACGTGCCCAGCGTTGATATCTGGGTGGAATGCCTGCGAGTGCTCAAGCCTGGTGGCCACCTGCTGGCGTTCGCCGGTACCCGAACCCAGCATCGAATGGCTGTCCGAATCGAGGACGCTGGCTTCGAGATTCGCGACATGATCGCCTGGGTTTATGGCTCAGGCTTCCCCAAGTCGCACAATTTGACCGGGGAGCATGATGGCTGGGGCACCGCGCTTAAACCGGCGCTTGAGCCCGTCACCGTGGCGCGCAAGCCACTAATCGGCACCGTGGCGACGAACGTTCTTGAACACGGCACCGGAGCGATCCACATAGATGCCTGCCGCATCGGGGCGACCGACGCCGCTTACGCCCGCAACTGCTCCGGTGATCGTGGGCACGGCGGCACTCGATCGATCGAGAGTCGCGGCGCTACCGACATGCGCCAGGGCGGAGGGTCGGCGGCGTCCGGCCGCTGGCCAGCCAACCTAATCCACGATGGAAGTGCCGAGGTAGTGGCGCTCTTCCCTGCCGAGGCCGGTGCGAGTGCGCCGGTCAAGGGGTCCGAGCCAACGGCCAACGGTTTCAGCGGGCCGGTGAAGTACTCCGGCATGCGCGAACGCGTGGCCGGCGCCTTCCACGCCGACGCCGGAAGCGCAGCCAGGTTTTTCTACTGTGCAAAAACCAACCGCAAGGACCGCAACGAAGGCCTGCCCATTGGCGACCAGAAAGCCGTCAGCACCAACGCCACCATGCGCCAGGTCGAGGGCGCCGACTGGTCTGCCCGCAACGGCAACCACCACCCAACGGTAAAGCCGACCGACCTGATGGCCTACCTGCTCCGCCTGGTCACGCCGATCGGCGGCATCGTCCTGGATCCGTTCATGGGCAGCGGCAGCACTGGCAAAGCAGCCATGCGCGAGGGCTTCCAGTTCATCGGATGCGAGCTAGACCCGGGTTACCTGGCTATCGCCAAGGCGCGTATTGAGTATGAGCAAAAAAAAGCCATGGCCCTGCTTGACCCAAACCCGGAACAACAGCTGAGTCTCTTCATATGACTCATGGTGGTCAAAAAAAAGCGCCCCAAAGGGCGCTAGAAAATACTTATCCAAGCCTTAGTCGAGATAACGCCCCCGAGCATTACTCGCCTTCATATTGCCGTGAGGGTTGCTGTTGCCATCCCCAAGTACGAGAGAGTAGGGAACCTCAGCCCCAAGCGTCTTCGAAAGACGGTTTTCCTTAAGGTCATTGAGTGTAGCGCTAGCCTGAATCCTACGCTCGTAAGGGTACGCAGGCACCAAAGTGTCAGGCGCGCAGCGCAGAATCACCCGGATCCCCTCGCGATCAAAAACCTGCTCCTCGAACTCCCGAGCCGAAACCTTTTCTTCCATATCCATCCCCCCCCCCAAAAAAATCGGCGCCAAAAAATAGCCCCAGACAGCGCCTTAATCTGGGGTTATCAGGAGCTTATATCGATCTTATATGGCTTTCAACCCCTGACCAGCAATACCACCTTACTGAACTAGCACAGGGCACAAGATGACCACAGCAATCGACCTGTTCGCCGGCCTCGGCGGATGGAGCACCGGCGCGCGCGCCGCAGGCGCCCGGGTTCTCTGGGCGGCAAACCACTGGCCTGAGGCCGTGAAGTGGCACGCAGCGAACCACAAGGAAACCGAGCACGTCTGCCAGGACCTGCAGCAAGCCAATTGGGCCAAGGTCCCGCGCTCAGATATCGGCATCGCCTCACCATGCTGCCAAGGCTTCACCAACGCCCGGGGCAAGAAAAGCGGAAACCCCGAGCATGACGCATCGCGCTCTACAGCCTGGGCCGTGCCCTCTGCTGCTGAAGTGCTGGACCAGGATGCTTGGGTGGTCGAAAACGTACCCGAGTTTGTGAACTGGGTGCTGTACCCCAGCTGGGTGGATGCGATGCAGCGCCTGGGCTACCAGGTCGCGCCGCACATTGTCGATTGTGCCGACCTGGGCGTACCGCAGCACCGGGTGCGCCTGTTCCTGATCTGCACCAAGAGTAAAGCGCCGATTCAGCTGCAGTTGCAGCAATGCGAGCACGTGCCGGCCAGCAGCTTCCTAGACTTCGACGCCGGTCGATGGTCGCCCATCGAGAAGCCGGGCCGGGCCCAGGCCACGCTCGACCGAGTGCACAACGGGCGCAAGCGGTTCGGAGACCGGTTCATCATGCCCTACTACGGCAAGGGCTCTGGCACCACCGGCCGCGACATCAACCGGCCGATCGGCACCATCACAACTCTTGATCGCTGGGCCCTGGTCGACGGCGACCGGATGCGGATGCTCAGCGCCAGCGAGGCCCTGGCAGCGATGTCATTCCCAGCCGACACACTGCGCCCGGACAACCACAGGCTGACCATGCACATGGCGGGCAACGCGGTGCCGCCTCTTGCTGGTCAGCGAGTGATCGAGGCGTTGCTAGCTGCGGCGTGACTCAAACCTGGATATTGAGCCGGTCACTTAGTTGGAAGGCTCGGGTCCTTGTAGATCTCGATAATCCTGTCCTTATCATCCACAAGAATCGTAATCCTACCTGGCACGATATCTTCTGTGACGCGGTCGCTTAAATGGACCAGTCTGCATTTGCTACCAATTAAATCACTGAGGACAGCCGGACCTAAGGCCTTAGAAATTGGCCATGGGGTGTAGTCCGTTTCCCTCGCGAATGGCCATGGATGAGTATCGTCCCCGGGCCCCTTCACCTGCGTCATGTCATGCCCCTCACGGTCTGCACGTTGATCTTCAACGTTTAACCAATAGCCGAGCCTCGGCCTTAGTGCCAGCGAGATCCCCATGCCCACAGAAAACCGATCCAGCAACACCGAACTGATCAGCCAGGCCGCAGCGGCCATCGAGGACCTGCTGGCAAACGGCACAGGCGCGATTGCGGCCGGGTCCTGGGCCAGCCTGCCCGCCGAGCTGCGCAAGCTCACTGCCCCGGCAGCCCCCCAGCCCAACCCCGAGCCTATAGCCTGGATGGTTGGTACTGCCTTCTGGTGGACCAAAGAAGAGGCAGAGAGGGATGCGGCGGAGACTGGGCTGCCGATCGTTGGCTTAGGACCGATGAACGATGTCGGAGAGGCCGCTCGCCTTCGCGTAGAGCTGGGCCATATGCGGGAGGAGCGCGACGACCTAAGCGCCAAGCTGGACCGCTTCTATTCGCGCACCCACGGCATCAAAAACCTGGCCGTCATCGAGGAGCTGAGCGACAAGCTTGCCGAACGGGATGCGCTGCTACGCGATTTCCTCGAAGTTGCAACCGGTGGCTTCTCCGATAGCGATCACGTACTGCGCGTGCGACGCCACCTCGAAACATTCCTGTCCGCCAGCGCAGAGCCGGAGGCAACGTGAAGACACACTTCGCACCATTCACCGACTTGGAAGACATTGAGCAGGCACCTTGCGGAACCTGGCTAGGTGAGGCCAGCGAGCTATCAGGCGACTGGTCCGAAGTCGATTGCCTGCTCTGCCAGAAACACAAGGAAAAGCTCATCGCTGCCGCAGCTGATGAAGAGCGCTTCATCGTCGAGCAGATGGGCGACATGGCTGCATTCATGCGCGCACAAGGCTAGGCCGCCACGGAGCACATTTGTACTCCTCCCTGCTGTAACCCCTCTCCCCTCTATTCACTGCCGCGATATGGCGGCCAAGGAATACCTGTGTCCGAGAAAATTGAGTTGGACCTCGACGCGATCGAGGCAGCGGCCAAGGATGCAACGCCGCAAGACTTCGTCAGCGCCCAAGTCGGCGGGGCCGAAGAAGGCTGGATGGAATGCCCTGGGTGTGGCGGTGAAGGCTCCGTCGAGCTGACGGCCGACTACCTGAACTACGACGGCGTGGCCTTGGGCGTGCAGTTCTACGGGATCGGCGAGCCGCACGTCCATGCAGAGGCCCACTACCGGGAAGCTCGTCCTGCTGTCGTGGTCGCGATGGTCGAAGAGATCCGCAATCTGCGCCGCGCCCTCGGCGGCATGCTGTTCGCCTTCGACGACGGCGTAGGCGAAGACTGGTCGCATAGCGTGCTCGATTACGCCCGTCAGGTCACCCCGGCAGTCGAGTTCAAGCCATGACCCGCCTCGCCCTCTGCCTCCTGCTGCTGGCCACCGGCGCCAGCGCAATCGAGAACGTCATCGACGTGCAGCACGACAGCCAGCGCCAGCTCTCCCCGCACGAAACCCAACCCGAACCTACACCCGCTCTGGCGCCTGGGCGCTGGATTGATGAGAGGTATGAGCTGTGACAGAAGACGACATCATCAAGCTGTCGGCCAAGGCCATGGGCTTCGATCTGGAGTACCGGCGCGGCAGTGACGCCTTCTACTACGACGACCCCGAGACAGGCCGCGAGGTATGGCTGCCGATGCAGGATGACCGGCAGACGATGCTCATCATCGCAAAGCTCAGGATGGACATCTGCTGCTTGCACCACCTCGCTCGCGCCACAGCGCATGCGCCGTATGTCGGCTTCAAACAGAGTGAGGTGTCGCATGCAGACGAACCCAGCGGGCGGATGAGTGCTCTGCGCCTGGCAGTGGCAACAGTGGCGGCCAAGTATGGCCAGGGGATGCTCGACGGCGGGACAGACGAGCGAGTTCTGGGCCACTTGCTTGGCATCGAAGGCTCAACCGCCCACGCCATGCGCGGCGCGATCCGAGAGTCTCGCGAGGAGATCAGCAAGGCGTGCCAACGCCTGAAGCGGAAGGGGCTGGTGACCAACAAAGGGCCTTTCTGGCAGGCGGTGCAACGATGACCGACCTGATCGAAGTTAAGACAGCCAGGCTGATCGGTGCGCCGCTGGACTGGGCTGTGGCCATAGCCGCGGGCTTCACCATGGACCCGGATTGCCGGACAACTGTGTGGCACCGCGACGGTATCCCTACCAGCATCAGCATCCGGGGCGCAGCTGAGGGCTTCGGTTACCGCCCATCCACCTACTGGGCACAAGGCGGCCAGTTAATCGACAGACATCGCGGCAGCGCCCAGCACTGCCCAGGCCTGGCCGATGACATCTGCTACAGCGGTGGGCCGGAAGGCGCGGGCGTTTGGTGCTACGGCCCCACAGCTCTGGTCGCGTTCTGCCGCGGCTTCGTCCACTACAAGCTCGGCGATACCGTCCAGGTGCCGAAGGAGTTGATCTCATGACCGTGATCCTTCCCCTCGCCTATATGGCCTACCTGATCTACAGGGGGCCGCGATGAGTGACGCACCGATTGATCCGCAAGAATGGTCGTTCGGCGTCAAAGTCGTGCAGATCGAAGACATCAGGGTCGCCCGGGGGCTAACACGCCGACCGCGCTCCTCGTGCCGACACCGGAAGATGGTCTACGACGAGAAGGAGCGGCGCGTCTGGTGCAGCGATTGCGAGACCGAGGTAGAGGCGTTCGATGCGTTCATCTACCTGGTCGAGCATTACGGCGCAGCGGTTAGCAAGCTCAACCGTCGAGCCGAAGAACTGGCCCAGGCTGAGAAATTCCAGCTCCGCAGTCGAGCTGCAAAGGCAATGGACGACGCATGGCGCAGCACGACCATGGCGCCTCTATGCCCTCACTGCAACAACGCTCTAATGCCAGAGGACGTGGTTGGCGGACTTGCCAGCATGTCCAAAGAGTTCGTCCGGGCCGAGCGCAAGCGCAAAGCAGATCTCAAGAAGAAGTAACCCCTCCCCCAACTACTCAAGCCCGCCGACATGCGCGGGCATGGAGAGCTATTGCCGCCGCCGGCGGCGTGGAGACCATTCATGGAAACCGAGATTCTTTCGGACGAAGAGCTGGCCGACCTGACCGGTTACAAGGCCAGGGGCTGGCAGCGCCGCTGGCTCAACGAGCGCGACTGGCACTTCGTCGAGAGCCGCGGCGGCCGCCCCCTGGTGGGTCGCCAGTACGCCCGCATGAAGCTTGGCGTCACCCTCGAAGTGATGCCCTTAGCGCCACCGCCGCCTCCAAACGTCCCCGCGTGGACACCCGATGTATCGAAGGTAAGGTGATATGCGCCCTAGGAAGACTGAAAACAGGGATTTGCCGCCGGGAATGTACCGGCGCAAGCGCACCAGCAAGAGCAAGAAGAACCCGGGCAAGGAATGGGTCAGCTATTTCTACTTGGACAAGTCAGGCAAGCCAATACCGCTGGGCACCGACTTGAGCTTGGCCCGGCTTAAGTGGGCCGAGCTGGAGGCGAAGGAAAAACCGAAGGACCTAGTGACCATGGGTGCGATCTTCGACCGGTACGAGCGCGACATCATCCCGAAGAAGGCGCCGCGCACCCAGAAAGACAACCTGGCCGAGATTCGTCAGTTGCGGACGTACTTCGAGAAAGCGCCCATCGACGGCGTCACGCCGGCACAGGTTGCCCAATACCGAGACGCCCGAAGCGCAAAGGTCAGGGCCAACCGGGAGATCGCAACCCTCTCCCACGTCTTCAACATCGCTCGGGAATGGGGGCTGACAAGCCGAGAGAACCCGTGCCAGGGCGTGCGCAAGAACAAGGAAGTACCCCGCGACTTCTACGCGAACGATGCAATCTGGAAGGCCGTCTATGCAAAAGCGGTGGATGAACTGAAGGTTGCCATGGACTTGGCGTATTTGACGGGCCAGCGTCCGGCGGACGTGCTGGTGATGAGGCGGGACGACATCGAGGACAAGGCCCTCGGCGTGAAACAGAAGAAGACCCACAAGAAGCTGCGCATCATGCTTGAAGTGGATGGTGTGGAGAGCGGGCTGGGCAAGCTGATCAGGAAGATTCTGGAGCGCAACTCTGGTCACGGCTCCCCATATCTCATCCTGACCGATGCAGGCAAACGGGTCACGGCCGCGATGCTTCGCCATCGCTGGGACGATGCCAGGGAGGACGCAGTGAAGGAAGCAGTTGCCGCAGGTGACCAGGCCCTGGCCGGCCGTATCAGCCAATTCCAGTTCCGCGACATTCGCCCTAAAGCGGCCTCGGAAATCACCGATGTCGACCACGCCAGCCTGCTACTCGGCCATACCAAGGGGGACATTACCGAGCGGGTTTATCGTCGAGTTGGAGCCTTGGCGAAACCCACTAAATAAGGAAAGTATTGTCAGCGCTGGCAAAATAAACCATTCCCAAGGGTGTTCCCACGGGTCGTTTTTCTATGCCCAAAAAACGCAAAAAGCCCTGAATAATCAGGGCTTTGAATATGGCGGAAGCGTAGAGATTCGAACTCTAGGATAGTTGCCCATCGACGGTTTTCAAGACCGTTGCCTTAAACCACTCGGCCACGCTTCCAGCTCGTTTTGCGGCCGCCATAATACCGTAATGAAACACGCTGTCAAACTCTCTGTGTCGCGGGTTGCGGAGGCTCTGTTAGACTGCTTGCATCTGAACGTCTCAAACCACGGATCCATAAGGAGTGTCGCCATGCGCGAACAGGATTATGCCGTACACCACGGCCAGCAGGCCGAGCAGCAGGAGGTCAGCAAGGTCCTGCGCAACACGTACAGCCTGCTGGCACTTACCCTCGCCTTCAGCGGTGTCATGGCCTTCGTCGCACAGCAGATGCGTGTCGGTTACCCGAACGTGTTCGTCGTGCTGATCGGCTTCTACGGTCTGTTCTTCCTCACCGCCAAACTGCGTGATTCGGTTTGGGGCCTGGTGTCCACCTTTGCCCTCACCGGCTTCATGGGCTTCATTCTCGGCCCGATCCTCAACCGCTACCTGGGCATGGCCGGTGGCGCCGAAGTGGTCAGTTCGGCGTTTGCCATGACCGCGCTGGTGTTCGGTGGTCTGTCGGCCTATGTGCTGATCACCCGCAAGGACATGAGCTTCCTCAGCGGCTTCATCACCGCTGGCTTCTTTGTGCTGCTGGGCGCGGTGGTTGCCAGCTTCTTCTTCCAGATCAGCGGCCTGCAACTGGCAATTAGCGCTGGCTTCGTGCTGTTCTCGTCGGTCTGCATTCTGTTCCAGACCAGCGCGATCATTCATGGGGGTGAGCGTAACTACATCATGGCGACCATCAGCCTGTATGTGTCGATCTACAACCTGTTCATCAGCTTGCTGCAGCTGTTTGGCATCATGGGTCGTGATGACTGATTGATTGCTGCTTGAGAAAGCCCGCTTCGGCGGGCTTTTTTTTACGTGATGGAAATGGGGTGGGGTGCGAGGTGCTGGCCTTGAGAGGTTTGGCGCCTGTGAGATCGAGCGCAGCCCGCGCGGCGCATCGCGGATGAATCCGCTCCTACAGTTGTTGCAACGTGGCCATGCCTGTGAGGCCATGGTTGTCAGCCTTGTTTGTAGGGCTCAAGACATGCGCCAAGGCAGGCGAAGATGGCATTACAGGTTTGGCACGTTGCAACCAAATGTAGGAGCGGATTCATCCGCGATGCGCCGCGCGGGCGGCGCTCGATTTACGCCCCACCACAAAACCCAAACCCACCCCGCCGACCTCACAAACGCTGACCTAAAAGTCAGAAAACCATGCAAATGGTCGCCGATCATGCCGCCATCGTGCATTCCCCTACCGCAATCGCACTTCTGCCCGTAGAATGCGCTCCTTTTTTCTTCCGGGGCAGCTTCACCGATGAGCTCACACGAACACAGCCCAGGCGCGGCGGCGCCTGCCAACGAACTGGTACTTGGCCTCGAGGACAAGCCACGGCTGTTGATCGGCCTGCTGGCAGCCCTGCAGCACCTGCTGGCGATCATTGTGCCGATCGTCACCCCTGGCCTGCTCATCTGCCAGGCGCTGGGCGTTTCGGCTCGCGATACCAACCTCATCGTCTCCATGTCGCTGGTGATCTCCGGTATCGCCACCTTCGTCCAGTGCAAGCGCTTCGGCCCGTTCGGTGCCGGGCTGTTGATCGTCCAGGGCACCAGCTTCAACTTCGTCGGGCCGCTGATTGCCGGCGGTGCGCTGATGGTCAAGCAAGGCACGCCGGTCGAAAGCGTGATGGCGGCGATCTTCGGTGTGGTGATTGCCGGCTCCTTTGTCGAGATGGGCGTGTCGCGCATCTTGCCCTTCGTCAAACGCCTGATCACCCCGCTGGTGACCGGTATCGTCGTGCTGATGATCGGCCTGACCCTGATCAAGGTCGGCCTGATCAGCATGGGTGGAGGCTTCGGCGCCATGGCCAATGGCACCTTTGCCAACGGCGAAAACCTGCTGCTGTCGGGCGCTGTGCTGGCGGTGATCGTGATCCTCAACCGCATCCCGGTAGTGTGGATGCGCAGCTGCGCGATCGTCATTGCCCTGGCGGTCGGCTATGCCCTGGCTGGCTACCTCGGCCGCCTGGACTTCACCGGTATGCACGAGGCCGCACTGTTTCAGGTACCAACGCCGCTGCACTTCGGCCTGGGTTTCTCGTGGGCGCTGTTCATCCCGATGCTGGTCATCTACCTGGTGACTTCGCTGGAAGCCATTGGTGACGTCACCGCCACCAGCAAGGTCTCGCGCCAGCCGGTCGAAGGCCCGCTGTGGATGTCGCGCATCAAGGGCGGCGTGTTGGTCAACGGTGCCAACTCGCTGCTGGCTGGCCTGTTCAACACCTTCCCAAGTTCGATCTTCGCCCAGAACAACGGCGTGATTCAGCTGACCGGGATTGCCAGCCGCCACATCGGCATCTGGATTGCCGTGATGCTGGTGCTGCTGGGCCTGTTCCCGAGCGTGGCCGGTGTGATTCAGGCAGTGCCTGAGCCGGTGCTGGGTGGCGCGGCCATGGTCATGTTCGGTGCGGTTGCCGCGTCGGGCATCAACATTCTGGCCAGTACCCGCCTGGACCGCCGTGCCCTGCTGATCATCGCCGTATCGCTGGCGTTGGGCCTGGGTGTGGCACAGGTGCCGGAGTTCCTCGCGCACATGCCGGCTGCAATCCGCAATGTGCTGGAATCGGGTGTGGCTACCGGTGGTATCTGCGCCCTGGTGTTGAACTGGTTCCTGCCGGAGAGAAAGGAACAGGCTTGAGTCTTGTGCCCTTCTGTTAAGGCCAGGGGGCTGCTGCGCGGCCTATCGCAGCGGTTCGTCGCCACGACAAGCCAGCTCCCACAGGGATAGCATTAGCCTCAGGTACAGGAAGCTCGACCCGCCAGGTACAAGCGGGGTCGGGCTTTTTTGCTTTATCATGGCGGCATTCCTTTGCACGAGTTATCCATGAAATTCGCTATCGCGGTTTTTTCCCCGGCCCACGCGCCCTCCTCGCGCCGCGCCTTGCGCTTCGCCGAGGCGGTGCTGGCTGGCGGGCATGAGATTGCCCGGCTGTTCTTCTATCAAGACGGGGTGCACAGCGCTTCGGCCAACGTGGTCGCCCCCCAGGATGAACAAGACATCGCCGCCCAGTGGCGTGCATTCATCGACATCAACCGGCTCGATGCGGTGGTGTGCATCGCCGCCGCGCTGCGCCGTGGTGTGCTCGACGAAGCCGAAGCCACCCGCTACCAGCGCCCGGCAGTGAACCTGCCCAAGCCGTGGGCGCTGTCTGGCCTCGGCCAGTTGCATGAAGCCGCGCAAACTGCCGACCGCCTGGTCTGCTTCGGAGGCGACTGAAATGGCCAAATCGATGTTGATCATCAGCCGCCAGGCGCCGTGGAACGGCCCGTCCGCCCGCGAAGCGCTGGATATTGCCCTGGCCGGTGGCGCGTTCGACTTGCCGCTGGCCATGCTGTTCCTTGATGACGGCGTGTTCCAACTGGCACCCGGCCAGCAACCGGCCGCCGTGCAGCAGAAGAACCTCGCCGCCAACCTGCAGGCGCTGCCGATGTTCGGCGTCGAGGAGCTGTTCGCCTGCCAGCATAGCCTGGCGCGCCGTGGCCTGGCCGCCGATGGCCTGGAGCTGCCGGTGGAGGCGCTGGACGATGGCGCCCTGAAAGCCCTGATTGCCCGTTTCGACCAAGTGGTGACGCTCTGATGCCAACCCTTCACGTGTTATCCCACTCCCCGTTCGGCGACGAGCGCCTGGACAGCTGCCTGCGCCTGCTGGACGCTGAAGACGGCGTGCTGCTGTGCGGAGACGCCGTCTACGCCCTGCGCGAAGGCAGCGACGCCCAGCGCCAGTTGCAGGTTGCCAACTTGGCACAACGCCTGTTCGCCCTCGACGAAGACCTGCAGGCCCGTGCCATCAGCAGCACGCTGGCCAAGGCCTTGGACTACCAGGCCTTCGTCGAGCTGTCGCTGCACTACGACAAGGTCAATAGCTGGCTATGAGTACGCTGAACGTTGGCGAACGCGCCATCGCCCTGGACAAGGACGGCTTTCTGGTCGACCTGCAAGACTGGTCGCACCCCGTCGCCGAGGCCCTGGCCGAGCGCGAAAGCATCGCACTGACCGCCGACCACTGGGAAATCCTCGAACTGCTGCGCCAGTTCTACGATGAGTACCAGCTGTCGCCGGCCACCCGCCCGCTGATCAAGTACACCGCGCTCAAGCTGGGCACGGAAAAGGGCAACAGCCCGCACCTCAACCGCCTGTTCAACGGCACCCCCGCCAAACTCGCCGCCAAGCTGGCGGGCCTGCCCAAGCCGACCAATTGCATATGACCGACGCCCGCCCGCTGACCCTGGAAACCCCGGCCGAACACCCGTTCGCCGAATTCGTGCGCATCCTTGGCAAAGGCAAACGCGGCGCCCGCGGCCTGACCCGCGAGGAAGCCCGCGCCGCCATGACCCTGCTGCTCGAAGGCAAAGTCGAAGACACCCAGCTGGGTGCCTTCCTGATGCTGTTGCGGCACAAGGAAGAAAGCGCCGAAGAGCTCGCCGGCTTCACCGAAGCCCTGCGCGCGCACCTGCAGGCGCCGCGCATTGCCGTGGACATCGACTGGCCGACCTACGCCGGCAAGAAGCGCCATCTGCCCTGGTACCTGCTCAGCGCCAAGTGCCTGGCCGCCAATGGCGTGCGCATCCTCATGCACGGGGGCGGCGCGCACACCGCTGGGCGCATGTATACCGAACAGTTGCTGGCACTGCTGGAAATCCCACTGTGCCGCGACTGGGCCGCGGTCAGCCAGGCCCTCGACCAGCAGCGCCTGGCATTCGCCCCGCTGCACGACTGGGCGCCGCAGCTGCAGCGGATGATTGACCTGCGCAACACCCTGGGCCTGCGCTCGCCCATCCATTCCTTGGCGCGGGTGCTCAATCCGCTGAGTGCGCGTTGTGGCCTGCAGAGCATCTTCCACCCCGGCTACCAGGCTGTGCACCGTGAAGCCAGCCGCCTGCTCGGCGACCATGCCGTAGTGATCAAGGGCGATGGTGGCGAGATCGAGGTCAATCCCGATGTCATCAGCCACCTTTACGGCACCCGCGCAGGCGAAGCCTGGGATGAGGAATGGCCGGCGCTCAGCGAACGCCGCCACGTGAAGCCCCCCAGCCTGCAGCCCGAGCAGTTGCAGGCAGTGTGGCGCGGCGAGGCAGAAGACAGCTACGGCGAAATGGCCGTGGTGGCGACCATGGCCCTGGCGCTGCGTGGTCTGGGGCAAGATCGCGAACAGGCATTCACCACCGCACGTGGCTATTGGGCCGCACGAAACCAATCGAATAACTAGATGGTTAGAGGGCATTCTTTGCGCTAGTTGTTCGAACGATTTCCCCTAGACTGGGCTCCAACGACAAACAATTTTGTTTCCGAGGAGCTCATCATGGGCCTTTTGATCGACGGCCGCTGGCACGACCAGTGGTATGAAAACGGCAAGGACGGCACCTTCAAACGCGAAAACGCCCAGCGTCGCAACCCACTGCCCGCCCCCGAAGCCGGTCGCTATCACCTGTACGTTTCGCTGGCCTGCCCATGGGCCCACCGCACCCTGATCTTGCGCGCACTCAAAGGCCTTGAGCCACTGATCGATGTGTCGGTGGTCAGCTGGCTGATGCAGGACCATGGCTGGACCTTCGACCAACAGCAAGGCTCCAGCGGCGACCACCTCGATGCCCTGCAGTACCTGCACCAGCGCTACACCCAGGACGACCCGCACTACACCGGCCGCGTGACCGTGCCCGTGCTGTGGGACAAGCAAGAAAAGCGCATCGTCAACAACGAGTCGTCAGAGATCATCCGCATCTTCAACAGCGCGTTCAACGAGCTGACCGGCAACACGCTGGACCTGTATCCCGAGCCGCTGCGCCCGGCCATCGAGGCGTTGAACGAACGTATCTACCCGGCCGTGAACAACGGCGTGTACCGCGCAGGCTTCGCCACCACGCAGGATGCCTATGAGGCTGCCTTCGATGAGGTGTTCAACGAACTGGATCACCTGGAAGACCTGCTGAGCCGCAATCGCTACCTGGCGGGCGAGTACCTGACCGAGGCCGATGTGCGCCTGTTCACCACCCTGGTGCGTTTCGATGCGGTGTACCACGGCCACTTCAAGTGCAACCTGCGCCGCCTGAGCGACTACCACAACCTGTCCAACTGGCTGCGTGAGCTGTACCAGTGGCCGGGTGTGGCCAGCACCGTGAACATGGAGCACATCCAGAAGCACTACTACATGAGCCACAAGACCATCAACCCGAACGGCATCGTGCCCAAGGGCCCGTTGCAGGACTTCAACCAGCCCCATGACCGGGAACGCTTGGCGGGCAAAGGGATCTGGCAGGCTTGAAATGGCCGGGGTCGCTTTGCGGCCCCGACGCTCTATCAGTCGCGCATGAAGCCACCATCCACATCCATGATTTCCCCGGTCACGAACCCCGCCTCGGCCGACGCCAGGAAGCACACCGCCGCCGCAATATCCCGCGGTGTTCCCGCCCGCCCAAGCGGCATCTGTGCCAGCACCTGAGCCCTGGCCTGCGGCGCCAACACGCTGGTCATCTCGGTATCGGTCAAGGCGGGCGATACGGCATTGACCGTGATGTCGTAAGGCCCCGCCTCGCGCGCCAGGCCCTTGGTCAGGGCGATCACCGCGCCCTTGGCCGCCGCGTAGCAACTGTTGCCCAACAACCCGCCGCCACGCTTGCCAGCCACCGAGGCGATATTGATGATGCGCCCGCCACGCCGCGCCATCATGCCCGGCAGCACGGCCTTGGCGCAGAAGAACACGCTGTTGAGGTCGATGGCCATCACCCGGTTCCACTCCGCCGTGGTCACTTCCAGCAGCGGCGCGGTGGAGACGATCCCGGCGTTGTTGACCAGGATGTCGACGCCACCCAGCTGCGCCTCGACCTGCTCGACCATCGCCTGCACCTGCGCCTCGTCGGCCACATCAACCCCCACGCCAATCGCCTCGACGCCCTGTTCGCGCAAGCGCGCAGCAGCCAGTTCGGCAGCGTCCGGGTCCAGGTCGCACAGCGCGACCCGCGCCCCGCCATACCCCAGCGCCGCAGCAATGGCGTGGCCGATGCCTCGGGCGGCGCCGGTAACCAGCGCGGTGCGCCCGGCCAGGGTGAAATTCAGTGCAGCGTGCACGGCAGTGTTGCTCATGGTGGTTATCCCTTCAAAAGGCCGTAGCCAGGCGCGCCCTCTTCATGGCAAAGGGCGTTGGTCGTATGTGCGAACGAGAACGGGCTCAGGCGGTACCGCAGGCCCCCAGTGCCAGCTGTTCCTTGAGCGGCGGGATGTCCAGCCGACGCATCACCCGGTACAGCGAGGGCCGGCAGATACCCAGCTCGCGAGCGGCGGCAGACATGTTCCAGCGGCATGCCTGGAGGGTGCCGAGCACGTCGGCGCGCTCATCGCCCTGTTGCGCCGGGCGGCGGATCGGGGTGATGTTGGCCGGCAGCGGGCGCGGCGCCTGGCACTGCCCGAGGAAGTCCAGCGGCAGGTCGCAGCGCTGGATGCGCGCGCCTTCCATCACCGCGCAGGCGTAGCGCACTACCGCGCGCATCTGGCGCAGGTTCCCGGGCCACGGGTGCGCCAGCAGCAGCGCCCAGACTTCGCTCAGCACCTGGCGTGGGTCGCAGCCTGGCAGCTCGTAGGCGACCATGTTGCACAGCAGCTCGCCGCGGTCATTGCGCTCGCGCAGCGGCGGCAGCTCCACTACGCCAGTGGCGATGCGATAGAACAAGTCTTCACGGAAGCTGCCATCGGCCACCCGCGCCGCCAGGTCCTGGTGCGTGGCGCAGACCAGGGCGAAGTTCACCGGCACGCTGCGCTCGGCGCCCAGAGGGGTCACTTCGCGTTCGGCAATTACCCGCAGCAGTCGGGTCTGCTGCTCGAACGGCATGTCGCCGATTTCATCGAGAAACAGTGTGCCGCCATCGGCCTGCTGCACCTTGCCCTTCTTGCCCCCCGGCAGTGCACCGGAGAAGGCGCCACGGCTGTAGCCGAACAGCTCGCTTTCGATCAGCGTCTCGGGGATGGACGCGCAATTCAGCGCCACCAGCTGGGCGGCGCGGCGCTGGCTGTGGGCATGCAGGGCGCGGGCGAGGATCTCCTTGCCGGTACCGGTCTCGCCGCGGATCAACACGGCGATGCCACGCTCCATCAGGCGCAGCGCACGGCGGAAGGCCTGGCGCACCAGCGGGTCGCTGTCATGGGCGATATCACATTCGGGAACAGCGGGCAGGCCAGGGCGAACAGGGTCGGTCAAAGCGGTCATTAGCGTCACCTTTTTCTTGTTCTATAGCTTGTGACTATGCCGGCGGGCGGCGCTTGTGGCGCCGCCGGGGCCGAAGGGGTGTTGCAGGTTCACATTAGGGAGGCACAGTTATATTTTCCAATACATAATCAAGCATCGACTGATACCTTTGAGAGCATCATGATCGAACTGCGCCACCTTCAGTACTTCCGCACCCTGGCCGAAACCCTGCATTTCGGCCGCGCCGCCGAACGGCTGCACATCTCCCAACCGCCGCTGTCACGGCAGATCGCGTTGCTGGAGGAAGAGCTGGGGGTCAAGCTGTTCGACCGCTCGCGCCGGCGGGTGGAGCTGACCGAGGCCGGCCAGCGCTTCTACCTCGACACCGGCACGGTGTTCGCCGCTTTTGAACAGGCCAAGCGCAATGCCCTGGCTGCAGCGCGGGGGGCGGCGGGCGAATTGTCGGTGGGGTTCATGATGTCCACGGCCTACAGCATCACCCCGGCCATTACCCGGCGCTATGCTGCGCTGTATCCGCAGGTGAACCTCAAGCTCACCGAAACCTTGCCGCTGGACCTGGCCCAGGACATCAGCAGCGGCAACAAGGATGTGGCGATCATGTACCGCCCGCAGGATTGCACGGGCCTTGAGACGGTCACGCTGTATCGCGAGGAAATGACCCTGGTGCTGCCCCCCGGCCACCGCCTGGCCTGGCAAGCGCTGGTGGAGCCGCGCGAACTGGCTGACGAGACCTTCATCATCGTGCCCCGGCGCATCGCCCCTGCCCTGCACGACATGATCTGCGGCTACTGCCTGCAGCACGGGGTAACGCCAAACATCGGCCTGGAGATCAACATGCAGCAAACCATCGTCAACCTGGTCGGCGAAGGCCTGGGGGTGGCCATCGTGCCGCGTTCGATGCGCAACATGCGCCTGGCCAGCACCAGTTTCCGGCCCTTGCGCGAAGCCCCGGTGATCGAGGTGGTGGCGGTGTGGAAGGCCGACAACCACAACCCGTGCATCGCCACCTTCGTCGAAACTGCGCTGCAAGCCGGCGAACAGGCGACGCGGGAAGACGAGGCGCGGCGCCAGACAGAAGACTGCCCCCCCTACGTGCTCTAACAAGCTGGCGCGCTCCCTGTAGGAGCGGCTTTAGCCGCGAACACCGGCACAGCCGGTGCCAAGCACCGCGTTGGATTCATCGCTGCTAAACCCGCTCCCACAGGGGTCCGCTTCAGATCTCCAGAATCCCCGACGCCATGAACCCGCCATCCACCGGGATCACATGCCCGCTGATGTACGACGCATCCTCCGACGCCAGAAACGCCACCGCTCCAGCCATCTCCGCCGGCGTGCCGTAGCGCCGCAACGGCACCGCCCGGGCGTACGACTCGCGGGTCGCCGCCGAGTGCAAGGTGCGCGTCAGTGGCGTGTCCACAGGCCCTGGGGCGATGCCGTTGACAGTAATGCCATGCTCGGCCAGCTCGATGGCCATCTGCCGGGTCAGGCCGATCACCGCCGCCTTTGACGTGCCATAAGCAGTGCGCCCCATGCTGGCGCGCATGCCGCTGATCGAGGCCACGTTGATGATCCGCCCCCAGCCCTGCTCGCGCATCAACTGCGCCGCCTGCTGGCTGCACAGCAAAGTGCCGGTGAGGTTGACATTCATCAGCCGCTGCCAGCCCTCCAGTTCAGTGTCCAGGAATGCTTGCGTGCGGGCGATGCCGGCATTGTTGACCAGCACATCGCAACGCCCGCAGCGCTCGCGCAGGGTGTCGAACAGCGCGCTGATCGACGCTGCATCACCGATGTCGATGGCCAGGGCCAGGGCATCGATGCCTTGGGCTTGCAGGCCGGCGACCATCTCCTCGGCGGCCTTGAGGTTGATGTCGGCCACTACCACCGTATGGCCGTCATACCCCAGGCGTTCGGCAATGGCCGCACCGATGCCCATGGCGGCACCGGTCACCAGGGCCACGCGTCCGTGGGCGGATACAGGCAAAGTCGTTTTCGCAGCTTGGCTCATGTCAGGGCTCTCTCAGAGGAAACCGATGGAAATCCACGGGAAACAGGCAACGACCGCCAGCGCCACCAGCAGCGCGCCGAGGTAACCCCAGACGCGGCGGATAACGTGGTCGGAAGAGGTCTTGCTGATGGCGCAGGCGGCATAGAAGCCCACCCCCAGCGGCGGTGCGAACAGCCCCACACCCATGGCCAGGATCACCACCATGGCGTAGTGCACCGGGTGAATGCCGAGCAGCTCGGCCAAAGGGAACATCAACGGGCCGAACAGCACGATGGCGGGGATGCCCTCCAGCACGCTGCCGAGGATCAGGAAGGTGAGGATGGTCACCACCATGAAGCCGATGACGCCGCCGGGAATGTCCTCGATCAGCTCCACCAGCGACTGCGAAAAGCCCGACTGGGTCAGCGCCCAGGCCATCGACGAAGCCATGCCGATGATCAGCAGGATCGCCCCCGACAGCGCCGCCGCTTCCAGCAGCATCGGGTACAGCCGGCGCCATTCGATATGGCGCATGAACAGGTGCATCACCAGGCCCACCAGCACCACGTAGGCCACGCCGATGGTCGATACCTCGGTGGCAGTGGCCGCCCCTTCCAGCACCGCCACGCGAATCAGCAGCGGCAGCGCCAGCGCTGGCAAGGCAATCAGGAAGGTCTTGGCCACCCGCGACAGCGGTGCACGCTCGATGGCCGGGCGTTCATCCTTGCGCGAGCGCCACCAGCACACCACCGCAATGGCCAGGGTCGCCACCACCGCCGGCATCAGCCCGCCGATGAACAGCGCGGTGATCGAGACGCTGCACACCGCGCCGATGGTGATCAGCACCAGGCTCGGCGGAATGGTCTCGGTCATCGCCCCGGTGGCCGACAGCAGCGCCGCCAGCTCTTCGGGCTTGGAACCGCGGCGTTTCATTTCCGGGAACAGCGCCGGGGCCACGGCGGCCATGTCGGCGACCTTGGAGCCAGAGATCCCCGACACCAGGAACATCGCCCCCAGCAGCACGTATTGCAGGCCGCCGCGCACATGGCCGAGCAGCGAGGCCATGAAGTCGATCAACGTGCGCGCCATGCCCGACAGTTGCAACACCACGCCCAGCAACACGAACAGCGGCACGGCCAGCAGCACCATGTGCGACATGCCTTCATCCATGCGCCCGACCACGATCGACAGCGGCGCATGGGTTGCCAGCGCCAGGTAGGCCATGGTCGCGGTGCCGAAGGCGAATGCGATGGGGATGCCGCCGAACACGCAGGCACCCAGCAGCACCAGGAAGAACACCACCAGGTTGTAGTTGCCCATGGCCGCCAGCAGCGGCTGGGCCAACCACAGTGCCGCCGCCACCGTGCCGACCACGGCCAGCCCGGCCATGAACTGGCGCACCGTGGAGTAGCGTGCCATGCGCGCCACTGCCGCCAGCAGCATCAGCACCGCGCCCACCGGCAAGGCCGCCGCGCGTACGCCATCGGGGATGCCCAGCGCCGGGGTGGTGATCCACATCTGCTCGTGGGAATGCTGCATGGCCGGCGAGATGATCATGGCCACGAACAGGCAGACGATCAGCGCCGACAGCGTCTCGCTGAAGCCACGCCAGGCGTCGGGCAGCTTGTTCACCAGCGCCGACATGCGCATGTGCTCGCCTCGGTCCAGCGCCAGCACCGCGCCGAACATCGCCAGCCAGATGAACAGCGACGAGGCCAGCTCGTCGGACCAGATCAGCGGGCTGTGCAACACGTAGCGGGCAATCACCCCCGCCAACAGCACGAAGGTCTCGATCACCATCAAGGCGACCGCAATCACGCCTACCAGGCGCATGGCCCAGCTGTTGAGGCAGATCAGCACCCGGGCCGGCAGGCGCTGCGAAACGGTGGAGGCCGGTAGCGCTGGGGCGCGCATCATGCCAGCTTCCCGGAAAACTGCTCGAGGATGGCCCAGGCCTGCTCGCCGAACTTGTCGTGCCAGTCGGCGTAGTAGTTGGCGCTGCGCAGCTTGTCACGGAAGGCATCGGCCGGCGCTTCCACCAACTCCAGGCCCTGCCCCTTCAAGGTATCGCGGGTGCTGCCTTCGAGCTTGGCGAGGTCTTCGCGCTGGCCCATCACCGCTGCGTCGATATGCTTGCGCAAAATCGCCTGCATGTCCGCTGGCAGCCGGGCGAACGAGGCGCTGTTGCCGAGCATCCAGAAGCCGTCCCACACATGGTTGGTCAGTGAGCAGTACTTCTGCACTTCGTACAGCTTGGCCGAGGACACCAGGGTCATGGGGTTCTCTTGGCCTTCGACGATGCGCGTCTGCAGCGCCGAGTACACTTCGGCGAAGTTGATGCTCGTTGGCGCCGCTTCCAGGGCGCGGAAGATCGACATGATGATCGGGCTCGGCGGCACCCGCAGCTTCATGCCGCGCAGGTCGTCGGGGCTGGCCACCGGCCGGGTGCTGGTGGTGGTGACGCGAAAGCCGTTGTCCCACATGCGGTCGAACGCGAACAGCGTGCCGGTCTTGGCGATTTCACCGCGCACATGCTCGCCGAGCGCGCCGTCCATGGCACTCCACACCTGCTGGTAGTCCTTGAAGGCAAAGCCCACGGCGCTGATCTGCACCGACGGCACCATGGTGCCGAGGATCACCGGTGACAACGAGAACAGGTCCACCGCACCGGAGCGCACCTGGGCCAGGGTGTCGGTGTCGCTGCCCAGCTGGCTGCTGGGGAACACCTGCACGGTCAGCGCGCCGTTGGTTTCCTCCTTGATCGCCTTGGCCATGGCCCGGGCGCGTACGTTCATCGGGTGGCTGATGGGCAGGTTGTTGGCGAACTTGAGTTTGAAATCGGCAGCGCGCGTGTTGCTGCTGTACAGGCCCAGGCCGGCGGCGGCGACCGCGGCCGATGCCATGGAGGCCGTCTTGATGAAGGAACGGCGGGTGAAATCGCTCATGTAGCTCTCCTGACCTATTTGTTCTTATTGATCGAGTGGGATAAGGCGATGGTGACAGTGACTTAGCAATAGGGGTGCCACCCTTGGCTGGCCGAGCGAAACGGTGCTCGCGCCAGCCTTGATCAGGGCCTAAGCCACTGTTTCACAAGGCATCTGCCAGAGCAGGCGGCGTTGTATCAATTTGTGATGCGGCGCCGGTAGCGCCCCTCGGGGTGTAACAGGTGTCTCCCTGACCTGTCGCCCAGGCCATCAGGGCGACACCTGTAGCACCCACCTGCTACCTGCCGACACCCTCGCCAACGGCCACAAAAGCACGGCCCAGACGCCTTGCCAAGGGGCTGGCACCGTTCTTGCCATCGACCTCGCAAACCCATCGAGCGAGGACTCACCTCATGGATTCACCCCTGATCAGCGGCTGGTACCACGCCCCTTTCGGCAAGTTTCCCGATATCGACCCCGAGCGCATGCTGGCTGACGCCGCCCTCGGCGCGCTGGCCCACGCCAGGCTTGATCCAGAACAGATCCACTCGGTACATGTCGGCCACTTCAACGCCGGGTTCCTGTACCAGGACTTCCCCTCTGCGCTGCTCGCCAACCATATCCCGGCCCTGCGCTTCACCCCGGCGGTGCGGGTGGAAAACGCCTGCTCCACCGGTTCCGCGGCCATCCACTCGGCCTTGCAGGCAGTGCTCAGCGGCCAGTCCCGGCATGCACTGGTCGTCGGTTTCGAAAAGATGAACAGCCTGCCCACCGCCGAGGTCGGCAAGATCCTGCTCAAGTGCTGCTACGCCCGTGAGGAAGCGGATATCGAGAGCGGCTTCGCCGGGGTATTCGGCAATATCGCCAGCGCCTACTTCGCGCGTTATGGCGACCAGTCCGACGCTCTGGCGATGATCGCCGCCAAGAACCACGCCAACGGCGCCCTCAACCCGTACGCCCACATGCGCCGTGACGTCGGCTTCGAGTTCTGCCGCACGCCCTCGGAGAAAAACCCCTTCGTCGCCGGCCCGCTCAAGCGCAGCGACTGCTCGCTGATCAGCGATGGCGCCGCAGCACTGGTGATCAGCCGTGCCGACCAGCACCGCAGCGATGGCCCCGCGGTGCGCTTTCGTGCGGCGGTGCAAGTCAACGACTACCTGCCGCTGTCGCGCCGCGACCCCACGGTGTTCGAAGGCGCGGCGCGGGCCTGGCAGCAGGCGCTGACCCAGGCACGGCTGACCCTCGATGACCTGTCGCTGGTGGAGACCCACGACTGCTTCACCATCGCCGAGCTGCTCGAATACGAGGCCATGGGCCTGGCCGAACGTGGCCAGGGCGCAAGGGTGATCGCCGAGGGCATCAGCCGCAAGGACGGCCGCCTGCCCATCAACCCGTCCGGTGGGCTCAAGTCCAAGGGCCACCCGATCGGCGCCACCGGGGTGTCGATGCACGTGATGGCGGCCATGCAGCTCAGCGGCGAGGCCCGTGACATGCAACTGCCCCGCGCCGACCGCGCCGGGGTGTTCAACATGGGCGGCGCGGCCGTCACCAACTACGTGAGCATCCTGGAGGCCGTGCTATGACCGGTATCGACAACGTGATGAACCTCGGTGAGCTGCTGGCCCAGGTGGCCCGCCGCTTGCCCGAGCAGCCGGGCTTCATCCGCGGCGAACAGCGGGTATCGTGGCGCCAGCTGCTGCAGCGCGTCGACAGCGTCGCCGCCGCCCTGCGTGCACGGGGCCTGGGCAAGGGCGACCGGCTGCTGGTGCATGCGCGCAACAACCTGCAACTGTTCGAAAGTGCCTGGGTGGCGTTTCGCCTTGGCGTGGTCTGGGTGCCGACCAACGTGCGTATCACCCCGCCCGAAGCCGCTTACCTGGGCAGTTCCAGCGGCGCAGTGGCGATGCTCTACGACGAAGGCTTCGGTCATTACGTCGACGCCGTGCGCGCGGCTTCCCCTGCCTTGCAGACAGTCATCGCCATCGGCAGCCCACGCTGCGGCGAACTGGGCTACGACGCCTTGCTCGATGAGGGCGCGCCGCTGCAGGCGGCCTTCCGCCCGGCCGAGGTGCACTATCACGACCCGCTGTGGTTCTTCTACACCTCCGGCACCACCGGCCACCCCAAGGCCGGTGTGCTCACCCACGGCCAGATGGCCTTCGTCGTCAACAACCACCTGGCCGACCTGATGCCCGGGCTGAGCCAGCAGTCGCGCTCGCTGGTGCTCGCCCCGCTGTCCCATGGCGCCGGCATCCACGCCCTGGTCAACGTCGCCCGCGGCGCAGCCTGCGTGTTGCCAGCCGGCGAGCGGCTGGACTGCGACGAAGCCTGGCGGCTGGTGCAGGAGCATCGCATCGACAACCTGTTTACAGTGCCGACCATCGTCAAGATGCTCACCGAAGACCCGGCCGTTGACCGCTACGACCACAGCAGCCTGCGCTACGTGATCTATGCCGGCGCGCCGATGTACCGCGCCGACCAGTGCCACGCCCTGCGCACCCTGGGCAAGGTGCTGGTGCAGTATTACGGCCTGGGCGAGGTAACCGGCAACATCACCGTGCTGCCGGCCGACTGCCACCACGCCGAGGATGGCCCGCAGGCCAAGGTCGGCTCCTGTGGCTACCCGCGCACCGGCATGCAGGTGGCGATCCTCGACGAGCACGGCACCGAATTGCCCAGCGGCAGCGACGGCGAAATCTGCGTGCGCGGCCCGGCGGTGTTTGCCGGCTACTACAACAACCCCGAAGCCAACGCTGCTTGCTTCCGCCATGGCTGGTTCCACACGGGCGACCTCGGCCATGTCGACGATCAGGGTTACCTGTTCATCACCGGCCGCGCTTCAGACATGTACATCTCCGGCGGCTCCAACGTGTACCCACGGGAGATCGAAGAAGCGCTGTTGACCCACCCGGCAGTCACCGAGGTAGCGGTGCTGGGGATGCCCGACGAGAAATGGGGTGAGTGTGGCTGCGCGGTGATCGTCACCACCGCCGAGGTCAGCGACGAACAGCTGCTGGCTCACCTTGAACCGCGCCTGGCGCGTTACAAGTGGCCCAAGCGCTTCGTGCGCTGGCACGAAATGCCGAAGTCCGGCTACGGCAAGATCGTCAAGAAGCACATCCGCGCGCTGCTCGAAGCGGGCCAGGAGCAGCCGGCATGACACCGCACTTCGAAACCCGTGGCGGCGTGCGCCACTTCATCCATGGCGGCCTGCCGCAGCAGCCGCGCCTGCTCGATTGCGAGGTGGCGCACAGCCAGGAACTGCGCGTCGAGCTGCCGCTGGCCTGCAATGTCGCCGAAGGCCTGCTGGCCGTGCTGCACGGTTGCCGCTACCAGAGCGCGGTGGGGCGCATCCTCTGTGGTGGCGCGGCGCACCTGAGTTACCACCGCATGGTCACCACCCGCGATAGCCAGCGCCCTTACGACTACGGCCAGCCGGTGGTGCTGGACGGCTACATCACCTTCATCAGCGGCGCCCTTACCGTCGGCCGCGATGCCGGTGGCGCGCCGCTGCTGCACTGCCACGCTGGTTTCATCGACCGCGACGGGCAACAGCACGGCGGCCACCTGGTGCTCAACCGGCTGATCGTCGGCAGCGAGCCGCTGGTGCTGCGCCTGTGCCTGTTCGACCAGGTGGCCTACCAAGTGCAGCCGGATGCCGAAACCCAGTTCAACCTGTTGCACCCCGTGCTCAAGGAGGCCTCATGACCCTTGCTCCAAACAGCGCCGAGTCGCACGTGCAGAGCGGCCAGCTGGGCCGCCTGGTGGTCGCCCGGCTCAAGCCCAACGAAGACATCATCGACAGCGCCGAGGCGCTCTGTGCCAGCCACGGCATCAACTGCGCCGTGGTCCGTGGCGGTCTAGGCAGCCTGATCGACGGCGAGCTGCACTACCTTGGCCGCCAGGGCATGCAGGATATCCATGTGCCGGGCCCGGGCATCGAGATCCTCAGCCTCAGCGGCGAGGTCATCGCCGGGCAGAGCCGCCTGCAGGCCGTACTTGCCGATGCCGACGGCAACATCTTCGCCGGCCGCCTGCAGCGTGGCCGCAACCTCTCGTTCATCACGGTCGAGCTGACCCTGCAGGAATGGCTGCCCGACTGAGCCACCGCTGCACCACGCCCTTTGCGCCCGGACGTTTCGGGCGCCCTTACGCCTTCAGGAAAACAACAATGACAAGAAAGCCACGCGCGCACCTGTACCTGCTCACCGCCAGCACCTTCGCACTGCCCGCAGCCCAGGCCGCATTCATCGAGGATGGCAAGGCCAACCTCAACCTGCGCAACTACTACTTCAACAACGACTTCCGCGACCGCCCAGGGTCAGCCGGGCAGAGCAAGACCGCCGAATGGGCCCAAGGCTTCGTGCTCGACTACAAGTCCGGCTTCACCGACGGTACCGTCGGCTTTGGCCTCGACGCCCTGGGCATGCTCGGCGTACGCCTGGACGGTGGCGCCGGCAACCACCGCGGCAGCTCGATGATCCCCGACGACAGCGATGGCAGCGCCGTGGATGAGTGGAGCCGGCTGGGGCTGACCGGCAAACTGCGTTTTTCGCAGACCGAAGCGCGCTACGGCACTTTGCAGCCGAAGCTGCCAATCCTGGTGGCCAACGACGGCCGGGTGCTGCCGCAAACCTTCGAAGGCGGCATGATCAGCTCGAAAGAAATTGACGGCCTGACCTTGATCGGTGGCCGCCTGGAGCACACCACCGGCCGCGGCTCGACCAACCGCTCAGGCCTGGCCGTGGCGGGCGGCACCCGCCAGAGCAACGAATTCCTTTTCGCTGGCGCGGACTACCAGCTGACGCGCGACCTCAAGCTGCAGTACTACGCAGCGCAACTGCAGGACTACTACATCCAGCACTTTGCCGGCCTGGTGCACACTTGGGCGCTGGCCGACGACCAGTCGCTGACCACCGACCTGCGCTACTTCAAGACCGATGCCCACGGGCGCAACGACTCGGCCAGCGGCCGCGCGGCGGGCTACCAGGCCAGTGGCCTGGGTGATACGCCGGGCAAGATCGACAACGACACCTGGAGCGCGATGTTCACTTACGCCCTCGGCGGCCACGCCGTGCTGCTGGGCCACCAACGGGTGTCCGACAGTGGCAACTTCGTTCAGCTGAACCAGGGCAATACCGGCGAAGGTGCCGCCGGGTCAAGCATCTACCTGTTTACCGACCGCCTGGTGACCAGTTTCACTCGTGCGGGCGAGCGCACCACCTTTGGCCAGTACAGCTACAACTTCGCAGCGCTGGGCGTGCCGGGTCTGGTGGCTTCGGTGGCGTACCTGAAGGGCACCAACATCCGCATGGCGTCCGGGGGAGACGAGAAGGAATGGGAGCGTGACATCGCCCTGGACTACGTGGTGCAGAGCGGGACGTTCAAAGGGCTGGGCTTTAGCTGGCGCAACGGCATGCTGCGCAGCGGGGTGCCCAGTGAGTGGGACCAGGATCAGAACCGGCTGACGGTGAGCTATTCGGTGCCGCTGTTCTAGCTTGAGATTGCAGGGGGCGCTCTGCGGTCCATCGCCGGCAAGCGCGGCTCCCACAGTTCAGGTCTGCACCGTCTTGCAGGAGCCGCGCTTGCCGGCGATGGGCTGCGAAGCAGCCCCGACGATTTCAGCTGTTTTGCGAACCTTCGAACCACGCCAGCTTTTCACGCAGTTGCACCACTTCCCCGACAATCACCAGGGTCGGCGCATGCACTTCATGCTCGGCCACCAGCTGCGGCAGGTCCGCCAAAGTACCGGTAAACACCCGCTGATTGCGCGTAGTCCCCTGCTGCACCAAGGCCGCCGGCGTACTGGCCGCCCGCCCATGGCGAATCAACTCGGCACAGATGGTCGGCAACCCCACCAGCCCCATGTAGAACACCAGGGTCTGGGCCGGCGCCACCAGGTCATGCCAAGGCAGATTGCTGGTGCCGTCCTTGAGGTGCCCGGTGACGAAGCGCACCGACTGGGCATAGTCACGGTGAGTCAGCGGAATACCGCCATAAGCGGAACACCCACTGGCCGCGGTAATGCCCGGCACCACCTGGAACGGGATACCTTGCTCGGCCAGCTCTTCGATTTCTTCGCCACCCCGGCCGAAGATGAACGGGTCACCGCCCTTGAGGCGCAATACACGCTTGCCCTGCTGGGCGAGGTCGACCAGCAGGCGGTTGATCTGGTCCTGCGGCACGGCATGGTCGGCGCGGCGCTTGCCGACGTAGATACGCTCGGCATCACGCCGGCACATCTCGATGATGGCCGGTGCCACCAGGCGGTCGTACAGCACCACATCGGCCTGCTGCATCAGGCGCAAGGCACGGAAGGTCAGCAAGTCCGGATCACCCGGCCCAGCACCCACCAGATAAACCTCGCCGCCCTGCTGCACTGGAGCACCCTCGACCATCGCCTGCAACAGGCGTTCGGCCTCGGCGCCCTGCCCGGCCAGCTGGCGCTCGGCAATCGGCCCTTGGAAAACCGTTTCCCAGAAGCCGCGGCGTTGATTGACGTCCGGGTACAAGGCTTTGACCTTGTGCCGGAAGCGCGCAGCCAGCCCGGCCAGTTCGCCATAGGCCGACGGGATCCAGGCCTCCAGCTTGGCGCGGATCAACCGCGCCAGCACCGGGGCGTCACCGCCACTGGACACCGCGATCACCAAGGGTGAACGGTCGACGATCGCCGGGAAGATCACCGTGCACAGGGCCGGCGCATCCACCACGTTGACCGGCAGGCTCAGCGCCTGCGCATCGGCCGACACCTGGGCGTTGAGCCCAGGGTCGTCGGTGGCCGCGATTACCAGCCGGCAGCCGACCAGGTCGGCCGCCTGATAGCCACGCACCAGCACCTCACCGCCAGCTTCCCGTGCCAACGCGGCCAGCTGGCCATCGATGTCCGGCGCCACCACGCGCAGCACGGCGCCGGCATCGGCCAGCAGGCGCGCCTTGCGCAGGGCGATCTCACCGCCGCCGACGACCAGTACCCGGCCGCCCTGCAGCTTGTGGAACAGCGGCAGGTAATCCATTTAGCGGATGACCTCGACGCCGCCCATGTACGGCTTCAGCACGTCCGGTACGCGGATCGAACCGTCAGCCTGCTGGTAGTTTTCCAGCACGGCCACCAGGGTACGGCCTACGGCCAGGCCGGAGCCATTGAGGGTATGCACCAGCTCCGGCTTGCCGGTTTCCGGGTTACGCCAGCGGGCCTGCATGCGGCGCGCCTGGAAGTCACCGCAGTTGGAGCAGGAGCTGATCTCGCGGTACTTGTCCTGGCTCGGCACCCACACTTCGAGGTCGTAGGTCTTCACGGCGCCGAAGCCCATGTCGCCGGTGCACAGGGCCAGTACGCGGTACGGCAGCTCCAGCAACTGCAGCACGCGCTCGGCGTTGGCGGTCAAGCCTTCCAGGGCTTCCATCGACTTGGACGGCTCGACCACCTGGACCATCTCGACCTTGTCGAACTGGTGCTGGCGGATCATGCCGCGGGTGTCACGGCCCGACGCACCGGCTTCACTACGGAAGCACGGGGTGTGGGCGACCAGCTTGAGTGGCAGTTGCTTGGCATCGAGGATCTGCTCGGCGACCAGGTTGGTCAGCGACACTTCGGCAGTCGGGATCAGGTAGAAGTCAGCTTCGCCATCGCGAGTGATCTTGAACAGGTCCTCCTCGAACTTCGGCAGCTGGCCGGTGCCCTGCAGGGCCGGTGCCTGCACCAGGTAAGGGGTGTAGTGCTCTTCGTAGCCATGCTCACCGGTGTGCAGGTTGATCATGAACTGCGCCAGGGCGCGATGCAGGCGGGCGATTGGCCCACGCAGCACGGCAAAGCGCGCACCAGAAAGCTTGGCCGCGGCTTCGAAGTCCAGGCCACCGCTGATTTCACCCAGGGCGACGTGGTCCTTGATCTCGAAATCGAAGCTAGCCGGCGTGCCCCAGCGGCGCACTTCGACGTTGTCGTCTTCGCTGGCACCGACCGGTACGCTGGCGTCCGGCAGGTTGGGGATGGTCAGCAGGATGCCGTCCAGTTCGGCCTGGATACCATCCAGTTCACTCTTGCCGGCGGCCAGTTCGTTGGCCATGCGCTCGACGTCTGCCATCAGCGGGGCGATGTCTTCGCCCTTGGCCTTGGCCTGGCCGATCGACTTGGAACGGGCGTTACGCTCGGCCTGCAGCTGCTCGGTGCGGGTCTGCACCGCCTTGCGGCGCTCTTCCAGTGATTCGATGCGCGCGACATCCAGGCTGAAGCCACGGGAGGCCAGGCGATCCGCCACTTCCTGAAGTTGGCCGCGTAACAGTTTGGAATCGAGCATATCGTTCTCTCGTTATGTGTAGGTGTTGGTTCAGAAACGGGTCAGGGACAGGCCGGCCCAGGTGGCCAAAAGCCCGCCCACCACGCTGATACTGGTATAGCCCACCGCGAGGGGCACTTGCCCACTTTCGATCAGGCGCACGGTATCGAGCGAAAAGGAGGAAAACGTCGTCAGGCCGCCAAGGAAGCCGACGATCAGGCCGGCGCGCAGTTCGACTGGCGCCAGCGGCTTGTGCAGGAACAGGCCATAGAGCAGGCCGATGAGCAGGCAGCCAACCAGGTTGACCGCCAGCGTACCGACATAGAAGTGCCGTGGCCAGTGGGCCGCGACCCAGTTCGCGGTGGCGAAGCGCAACAAGGTCCCGGCAATACCGCCCGCGCTGACCGCAGCAATCAATGCAATCACGGTTTTCTCCGCTGACGGGGGCTGTTGCGGTCAAGCTCGGCCAAGTGGCGCAGCTTCTCGCCGATTTTCAGCTCCAGGCCTCGCGGCACGGGCTGGTAGTACTGGCGCGGTTCCAGCTCTTCAGGGAAGTAGTCCTCGCCAGCGGCATAGGCATCGGGCTCGTCATGGGCGTAGCGGTACTCTTCGCCATAACCAAGTTGCTTCATCAGCTTGGTCGGGGCATTGCGCAGGTGCAGCGGCACTTCCAGCGAGCCATGTTCGGCAGCTTCGCGCAAAGCGGTCTTGAAGCCCACGTACACTGCATTGCTCTTCGGCGCGCAGGCGATGTAGGTGATGGCCTGAGCCACCGCCAATTCGCCCTCCGGGCTGCCCAGGCGCTCTTGCACGTCCCAGGCGGCCAGGCACAGGCTCAGCGCGCGCGGGTCGGCGTTGCCAATGTCCTCGCTGGCCATGCGCACCACGCGGCGGGCGATGTACAGCGGGTCGCAGCCACCGTCGAGCATGCGGGCGAACCAGTACAGGGCGCCATCGGGGTTGGAGCCGCGCACTGACTTGTGCAGCGCAGAAATCTGGTCGTAGAACGCCTCGCCCCCCTTGTCGAAGCGGCGGCGGCTGTCGCCGAGCAGGCTTTGCAGCATCTGGACGTCGATTTCGCTGCCATCTTCGGCCAGGTCCGAGGCGTTCTCGAGGAAGTTGAGCATGCGCCGGCCATCGCCATCGGCGGCGGCCATGAGCATCTTGAAGGCGTCGTCACCAACCCGCAGGTTGCGCTTGCCCAGCCCGCGCTCTTCAGTCAGCGCACGATTGACCAGCTTGCGCAGCGCCGCTTCGTCGAGGCTCTTGAGCACGTACACCCGCGCCCGCGAAAGCAGCGCATTGTTCAGCTCAAACGACGGGTTCTCGGTGGTAGCACCAATGAACAGCAGGGTGCCGTCTTCCACATAAGGCAGGAAGGCATCCTGCTGGGACTTGTTGAAGCGGTGCACTTCGTCGACAAACAGGATGGTGCGCCGGCCATACTGGCCGGCCTGCTGCTTGGCTACCTCGACTGCCTGGCGGATCTCCTTGACCCCGGCCAGCACCGCCGACACCGTCTCGAAGTGCGCATCGCAGAACTGCGCCAGCAACCGCGCGAGGGTGGTCTTGCCCACCCCCGGCGGCCCCCAGAAGATCATCGAGTGCAGCGCACCCTGCTCCAGCGCCTCGCGCAGCGGTTTGCCACGCGCCAACAGGTGCTCCTGGCCGACGTACTCGTCCAGGTTGGACGGGCGCAGGCGGGCTGCCAGGGGCTGGGCGACGGGTTCGCTTCGAAACAGGTCCATGGCGAGCTCTGCTTACTCCTTGATGACGTCGGCACCTTTGGGGATGTCGAACTTGAACTGGCTGTCCGGCACCGCCTGGTTGGCCTTGACGCCATTGAACAGGATGTTGGTGCGCTGGCCGACACTGTCGACCAGCTGCATGTCATTGATCAGGCCCCTGCGGAACGACACGCGCAGCGAGTCGAACAAGGTGTCCTTGGTCTTGGGCTTGAGGGTGAAGTCCATCACCTCGCCCTGCTCCTTGGAGGTGATGTCGAAGCTTTGGCTGATCTTCGATACATCACCGGACAGCAGCAGTGCCGGGGTCTGGTTCAGGCGCTGGTCAAGCTTCTTGATGGTCGCCTGCTCCAGGTCCGGGTCCCACAGGGTGACGTTCTTGCCGTCGGACACCACCACCTGCTCCTGCGGCGCATTGGTGTGCCAGTAGAACAGACCTGGGCGCTTCACGGTCATCTTGCCGGACGTTTCCTGCAGGCTGGTGCCGCCGGCGTCCAGGGTCAGCTGGGAGAAGTTGGCCTCGATGGTCTGGGACTTTTCCAACAGCTGGGTCAGGCGTTGTACGTCTTGCTCACCGGCATAAGCAGTAACCGAGCCCAGGGTCAGGGCAGAAACCAACAGCATGCGAATCGCGCGCATGGGAATCCTCATTGAGCATTGAAAAGGCCGGGCGCCACCGTTGGCGCCCGGCAAGGTGTTCATCAGTCGCGCGGGCCACCCGGGGCAATCACTTCCCGCGAGCCGTTGCTGTTCATCGGGGTGACCACGCCGGCCATTTCCATCGACTCGATCATCCGCGCAGCGCGGTTGTAGCCGATCTTCAGCTTGCGCTGCACGGCCGAGATGGAAGCGCGGCGGCTTTCCAGCACGAACTGCACGGCTTCATCATACAGGGCATCGGTTTCGGCATCGTCACCATCGCCACCGCCGCCGCCGCCATCAAAGCCGCTGCCGGCCTCTTCGACGCCGTTGAGGATGTCGTCGTTGTAGTCCGGCGCGCCACGCAGCTTCCAGGCCTCGACCGTACGGTGCACTTCATCGTCGGAGACGAACGCACCGTGCACACGGATCGGCAGGCTGGTGCCCGGTGGCATGTACAGCATGTCACCATGGCCAAGCAGCTGTTCGGCGCCACCCTGGTCGATGATGGTCCGCGAGTCGATCTTGCTCGACACCTGGAACGCCATGCGGGTCGGGATGTTGGCCTTGATCAGGCCGGTGATCACGTCCACCGACGGGCGCTGGGTAGCGAGGATCAAGTGAATACCCGCAGCCCGCGCCTTCTGGGCGATACGGGCGATCAGCTCTTCGACCTTCTTGCCGACGATCATCATCATGTCGGCGAATTCGTCGACCACCACGACGATGGTCGGCAGGGTCTTCAGCGCAGGCGGCTCATCGTCCATGCTTTCGCGGCGGTACAGCGGGTCATGGATGATCTCGCCGGCTTCCTGGGCGTCCTTGACCTTGCGGTTGAAGCCGGCCAGGTTACGCACGCCCATGGCCGCCATCAGCTTGTAGCGCCGCTCCATCTCGGCCACGCTCCAGCGCAGGGCGTTGGCGGCATCCTTCATGTCGGTGACCACCGGACAGAGCAGGTGCGGGATGCCTTCGTAGATCGACAGTTCGAGCATCTTCGGGTCGATCATGATCAGCCGCGCGTCTTCCGGGCTGGACTTGAACAGGATCGACAGGATCATCGCGTTCACACCTACCGACTTACCGGAACCGGTGGTACCGGCCACCAGCAGGTGCGGCATCTTGGCCAGGTCGGTGATCACCGGCTTGCCGCCAATGTCGTGGCCCAGGGCCAGGGTGACCGGCGATTTCTGCTCGTCGTACTGCGGCGTGGCGAGCACTTCCGAGAAGCGCACCATCTGCCGGTTTTCGTTGGGGATCTCGATACCCACGGTGGTCTTGCCAGGGATGACTTCGACCACCCGCACACTGGTCACTGCCAGCGAACGCGCCAGGTCCTTGGCCAGGTTGGCGATACGGCTGACCTTGACGCCTGCGGCCGGCTGGATTTCGTAACGGGTAATCACCGGGCCCGGGTGAATGGAGTCCACCGAGACTTCCACGCCGAATTCCTTGAGCTTGATTTCCAGCAACTGGCCGACCCCGGCCAGGGATTCCGGCGAATACTCGATCTTCTTCTGTTCGGCCGGGTCGAGGATGGAAATCGACGGCAAAGTACCTTCCACGGCGCTGTCGACGAACAGCGGCGCCTGTTTTTCCTTCATCACTCGCTTGCTCGGCTCCGGCGCACGCTCGGCGGCCGGTGGCACGATGGTCGGCACCGCTGCAGGTTGCTGGCGGGGGACCACAGGCTCACGCGGCACCACAGGCTCGCGCGCGAGGGTCGGCTCGCGCGGTACTACTGGCTCACGGGAAGGCTCCCGGGCAAGGGTCGGCTCACGGGGCTCGGCGGGCTGGGCCGGTGCCTCTTCGCGCTTGAAAATGCGCTCGCGCAGCGCTGGTTTGGCCGGCTCGCGCTTGTCGGTGGCCTTCGGCCCCAGGTCGAATACGGGCTCGTCAACTTCACGCAATTGCGCTTCCAGGCGCTTGCGCTCGTTGCGCGCTTCCCACCAGCGGCTGGCCGCGCCCTGTACCAGCTCGAACAGGTCGAGGGTGATCTTGCCGGTCATGTCCATCACCTTGAACCACGACAGGTCGGTGAACACGGTCAGGCCGAACAGGAACAGGGCAATGAACATCAGCGTGCTGCCCTGCACGTTCAGCAGGTTGCGCGCCAAGTCGCCAAGGCTTTCGCCCAACGCACCGCCCGCGGAAAACGGCAGGCTCGCCGGCGGGTGGAAATGGATATGCGCCAGGGCCGCGCCCGACAGCACCAGGAACACCAGGCCGATGAGGCGCCAGGAGAACAGCCAGCCGCTCCACTGCCACGGCTGGTGGCGTTCGCGGAAGATCTGCCAGGTCTTGATCGCCAGCAGCAGCGGGAAGATGTAGGCGAAATAGCCCAGCACCATGAACAGGATGTCGGCGAAGTACGCGCCGGCACGCCCGGCGGCATTCTGCACCTGGTCGATGTTGCTGGTGTGGCTGAAGCCTGGGTCCGACGTGTCGTAGGTCAGCAGTGCCATCCACAGGTACAGGCACAGGGCGCCGACAGCGATCAACGCACCTTCCTTGAGGCGGTAATGCAGCTGCTGTCGCCACAGGGGCACAGGCAAAGGAGCTGGAGTTGCGGTGGATTTCTTCAAAACGCGTCTATTCCTGCGCGTGCTGCGCGTCCAGTAGTGATCGGCCGGCGTCTGGCCAATGAACCACTACTTTTAACATTACTGCCCGCCAGCCGCCATGACGGCGCGCCGTATGGAGCTTGAGTGGGGGCGACTTTCGTATAGGTGCAATTTGAGCACGCATTTTCTTTTGTGACAAAGGCTTATGCTGTGTTTTTGCACAGGTGTGACAGCAAATGTAGCGGATGGTGCCTATGGTTTCATGAATGTGTGGGAAATTGCCTATTCTGCTGCCCGCCAATTGCTTCTGGCCCTGCCAGCATTGACCCCGCAAGCCCTGCGCGCCATGCTGCCCTCTCCCCTCCCCCACCGCACGATAGACCATGCTCACCTGGCTAACCCGCGACTCGCTGACCTTCCCGCCCCTGGAAAAGGCCCTGCATGACCCCAACGGCCTGCTCGCCGCTGGCGGCGACCTGAGCCCCGAGCGCCTGGAGCAAGCCTATAGGCATGGCTGCTTCCCCTGGTACCAGGACGGCCAGCCGATTCTCTGGTGGTCACCCGACCCGCGCACGGTGCTGTTCCCGGACGAGCTGCATGTCTCACGCTCGCTGGCCAAGCTGATGCGCCAGGGCCGCTACCAGGTCACCTTCGACAGCGACTTCCCCGCGGTGATCGCCGCCTGCGCGGCCCCGCGCGACTACGCCGACGGCACCTGGATCACCGACACCATGCGCTATGCCTACTGCGAGCTGCACCGCCGCGGCATCGCCCATTCGGTGGAAGTGCGCGAGGGCGGCGAGCTGGTCGGCGGCCTGTACGGCCTGGCCATCGGCCAGCTGTTCTTCGGTGAATCGATGTTCAGCCGCGCCGACAACGCCTCCAAGGTCGGCTTCGTGACGCTTGTGGAGCACCTGCGCCAGGCCGGCTTCGTGCTGATCGACTGCCAGATGCCGACCCACCACCTGCACAGCCTTGGCGCCCGCGCCATCAGCCGCGCCAGCTTCGCCGACTACCTGGCACGCCACCTCGACCAGCCCAACCGTGCCACCTGGGTTCGCTAGGCGAGTTCTGCGAGCTGGCTTACACTGATAAGCAAAGTCTCACCGAGGGGGTTGATCATGACAGAGTTGGCGCGGTTGAAGTTCTATGCCACTCAGCCCCACTCCTGCAGCTACCTGCCGGGCGAACAGGCCACCACGCTGTTTCTCGACCCCAGCCAGCCGATGGACGTGCAGGTGTATGCCGACCTGTCGGAAATGGGCTTTCGCCGCAGTGGCGACCACCTGTACCGCCCGCATTGCCAGAACTGCAATGCCTGCGTGCCGGCGCGCATCCCCGCCGCGCGCTTCATTCCCAACCGCCAGCAGCGGCGCATCCTCAAGCGCAACGCCGACCTGACCGTGACGGCCGCTCGCCCGGCATTCAAGGAAGAATATTTCGACCTGTATCGGCGCTACATCGAGACCCGTCACGCCGATGGTGACATGTATCCACCGAGCCGCGACCAGTTTTCCACCTTCCTGGTCCGCGACCTGCCGTTCTGCTGGTTCTACGAGTTCCGCCTGGAAGGCCGCCTGCTGGCAGTGGCGGTATGCGACCTGCTGCCCAACGGCCTGTCGGCGGTATACACCTTCTACGAGCCCGACGAAGAAAGGCGCAGCCTGGGGCGTTTTGCCATTCTCTGGCAGATCACCGAAGCCCTGCGCCAGGACCTGGAGGCGGTCTACCTGGGTTACTGGATCAAGAACTGCAAGAAAATGAACTACAAGACGCAGTACCGACCTATCGAGTTGTTGATTAACCAGCGCTGGGTCACCCTCAACTGAAAGCATTGGCTTGACACGCAGTTTTCCGGCATAATCCACGCCACTTTTTTGCCCGGTGCGGTTATGCGTCGGGCCAACACTGGATCCGAGGGCTCTACTGCATGTCGAAAGAAGACAGCTTCGAAATGGAAGGTACTGTCGTCGACACCCTGCCCAACACCATGTTCCGCGTGGAGTTGGAAAACGGGCACGTCGTAACCGCGCACATCTCCGGAAAGATGCGCAAGAACTACATCCGTATTCTCACTGGCGACAAGGTCCGCGTCGAGCTGACGCCTTACGACCTGAGCAAGGGCCGCATCACCTACCGCGCGCGCTAAGCTCCAGCCATGAAAAAGCCCGGCATGTGCCGGGCTTTTTTGTGCCTGCTGAAACCGCATCGCGGCTAAAGCCGCTCCTACAGGGAAACACAATTCCCTGCAGGAGCGGCTTTAGCCGCGATGGGCCGCAAAGCGGCCCCACTATCAAGCCACCTCAGCCGTGGTCTCGAAGTCGAACACCAGTTCGCCATCGCGCAGGTCAACATGCACCACACCACCGTGCTCGGCCAGCTCGCCAAACAGGATCTCCTCGGCCAGCGGCCGCTTGATCTTGTCCTGGATAAGCCGAGCCATCGGCCGTGCACCCATCTGCACGTCGTAGCCAGAAACCGCCAGCCAACCGCGGGCGGCATCGCTGACTTCCAGCAGCACACGCTTGTCTTCCAGCTGCGCCTGCAGTTCGATGAGGAACTTGTCGACGATGCTCTTGATCGTCTCGGTGCTCAGGCGACCAAACTGGATGATGGTGTCCAGACGGTTGCGGAACTCCGGCGTGAAGCTCTTGCGGATGACTTCCATGGCATCGGACGCGTGGTCCTGATGGGTGAAGCCGATCGAGGCCCGCGCGGCGGTTTCAGCACCGGCGTTGGTGGTCATGATCAGGATCACGTTGCGGAAGTCGGCCTTGCGCCCGTTGTTGTCGGTCAGGGTGCCGTGGTCCATCACCTGCAGCAGCAGGTTGAAGACTTCCGGGTGGGCCTTCTCGATTTCATCGAGCAGCAGCACGCAGTGCGGTTGCTTGGTGATCGCTTCGGTCAGCAAACCACCCTGGTCGAAACCAACATAGCCAGGAGGCGCACCGATCAGGCGCGACACGGTGTGGCGCTCCATGTACTCGGACATGTCGAAGCGCACCAACTCTACACCCAGCGCCTTGGCCAACTGCCGCGCAGCCTCGGTCTTGCCCACGCCGGTCGGGCCAGCGAACAGGAACGAACCGACTGGCTTGTCTGGTGATTTGAGACCGGCCCGGGACAGCTTGATGGCGGTGGCCAGCGAATCAATGGCCTGATCCTGACCGAACACGGTCAGCTTCAGGTCACGCTCGAGGTTGCGCAGCAGCTCCTTGTCGGAGCTGGTGACATGCTTCGGCGGAATGCGCGCGATCTTGGCGACAATGTCCTCGACCTGGGGCACATCGATGCGCTTGACCCGGTTCGCTTCAGGCTGCAGGCGCTGATAGGCACCCGCCTCGTCGATCACATCGATGGCTTTGTCCGGCATGTGCCGGTCATTGATGTAGCGCGAGGCCAGTTCGGCGGCGGCGCGCAGGGCTTCGTCGCTGTACTCGATGTTGTGGTGGCTCTCGAAACGGCCTTTCAGGCCACGCAGGATGCCCACAGTGTCTTCGACCGAAGGCTCGCTGACATCGACCTTCTGGAAGCGCCGCGCCAAGGCACGGTCTTTCTCGAAGATGCCGCGAAACTCCTGGAAGGTGGTCGAACCGATGCAACGGATCTCACCGGAGGACAGCAGCGGCTTGAGCAGGTTGGACGCATCCATCACCCCGCCCGACGCCGCACCGGCACCGATGATGGTGTGGATCTCGTCGATGAACAGGATCGCCTGCGGGCGCTTGCGCAATTCACCGAGCAGCGCCTTGAAGCGCTTCTCGAAGTCGCCACGGTACTTGGTACCAGCCAGCAGCGCACCAAGGTCCAGCGAATAGACCACGCTCTGCGCCAGCAGGTCCGGCACCTGGCCGTCGACGATACGCTTGGCCAGGCCCTCGGCGATGGCGGTCTTGCCGACGCCAGCCTCACCGACCAGCAGCGGGTTGTTCTTGCGCCGGCGGGCCAGGATCTGGGCCACACGCTCGACTTCCTGCTCGCGACCCACCAGCGGGTCGATACGCCCGGCACGGGCCAGTTCGTTCAGGTTGCTGGCATAGGCATCCAGCGGGTTGCTCGAAGAGGAGGTTTCGCCACCCTCTTCGTCCTGCATTTCCTGGTCGCTTTCAGCATGCGAACCATGCCCCGGCACCTTGGAAATGCCGTGGGCGATATAGTTGACCACGTCGATACGGGCCACGCTCTGCTGCTTGAGCAGGAACACAGCCTGGCTTTCCTGTTCGCTGAAGATCGCGACCAGCACATTGGCGCCGGTGACTTCGCGCTTGCCGGAACTCTGCACGTGGAACACGGCACGTTGCAGCACGCGCTGGAAGCCCAGGGTCGGCTGGGTTTCGCGGTCTTCGTCGTTGACGGGGATCAGGGGTGTAGTGGAGTCGATGAACTCTTGCAGATCGTGCTTGAGTTTGTCGAGATTGGCGCCACAGGCGCGCAGAACGGTCGCAGCAGCCTCATTGTCAAGGAGTGCCAGCAGCAGATGTTCGACGGTCATGAATTCATGACGTTTCGAACGGGCCTCCTTGAAGGCAAGATTGAGGGTGACTTCGAGCTCGCGGTTTAACATAGCTTCACCTCATACCCAAGTGGTCGGCGATTAACCGTCCTTCTCGATTTCACAGAGTAGCGGATGCTGGCTTTCCCTGGCGTATTGGTTGACCTGCATGGCCTTTGTTTCGGCGATGTCACGGGTAAACAATCCGCACACTGCCCGCCCCTCGGTATGGACGGTCAGCATGATCTTGGTCGCCAGCTCGCGGTTCAGACTGAAGAACGTTTCGAGCACTTCGACGACGAAATCCATCGGCGTGTAGTCATCGTTGAACAAAACCACCTTGTACATCGGTGGCGCCTGCAGGATCGGCTTGGCTTCCTGTACCGCAAGCCCTGAGCCGTCGTCCTCATTCGATTGCGGGCGATCCTGATTGAATGTTAGTCGAATCTCGCTGGGTGCATGCATGGAAAGAAATTCATCATGATCGACAGGTTAAGGTTGTGGGTTGACTGCGTTTGCGGTCGCTGGCGCACGCGCCACCTGACCTTGACTATCGGCAAAACGGTGTTACAACCAATAAGAACCCACCGTGGTCGATAAAGATCCGCGCAGTCAACCAGATTTTTCGCATGGTTCGTATGCGGATGAAGTGGATGATACTCCAGTGATGGAGTCCTTTGCAGAGGGACATAGGGATGGCAAGCGGTAAAGTCAAGTGGTTCAACAATGCCAAGGGCTACGGATTCATCAACGAAGAGGGTAAAACCGACGATCTGTTCGCGCATTATTCCGCGATCCAGATGGACGGCTACAAGACGCTCAAGGCAGGCCAGTCCGTGGAGTTCGAGATCATTCAGGGCCCCAAAGGCCTGCATGCGATCAAGATAATGGACGCCGCAACAGCTGCAGCATCCGCCGCCAACGCTGTGGGCCAATCCGAGGGTGAAACCGCACAAGCCTGACCACCCTGCTCTCTGCCGGTATACCAAAAAGCCGGCCGCTTCCTTCTCTGGAAGCGGCCGGCTTTCGATTGTCTTACATATGCTTGATCATTTCATCGCCAAAGCCTGAACTGCCCACCAGCTTGGCACCGTCCATCAGCCGCTCGAAGTCATAGGTCACAGTCTTGGCCGCAATGGCGCCATTGGTGCCCTTGATGATCAGGTCGGCCGCCTCGGTCCAGCCCATGTGGCGCAGCATCATTTCCGCCGAAAGGATCACCGAGCCCGGGTTGACCTTGTCCTGCCCGGCGTATTTCGGCGCGGTGCCGTGGGTGGCCTCGAACATGGCCACGGTATCAGACAGGTTGGCGCCCGGCGCAATGCCGATGCCGCCCACTTCAGCCGCCAGGGCGTCGGACAGGTAGTCACCGTTGAGGTTAAGCGTGGCGATCACATCGTATTCGGCCGGGCGCAGCAGGATCTGCTGGAGCATCGCGTCGGCGATGGCGTCCTTGACGATCACCTCGCGGCCGCTCTTGGGGTTCTTGAACTTCATCCACGGGCCACCATCGAGCAGCTCGGCCCCGAACTCGTCACGGGCCACTTCATAGCCCCAGTCCTTGAAAGCACCCTCGGTGAATTTCATGATGTTGCCCTTGTGCACCAGGGTCAGCGACTCGCGGTCGTTGTCCACCACGTACTGCAGAGCCTTGCGCACCAGGCGCTTGGTGCCCTCGCGGGAGACCGGCTTGACGCCGATGCCACAGTCCTGGTCGAAGCGGATCTTGGTGACGCCCATTTCCTCCTTGAGGAACTTGATCACCTTGTTTGCTTCGGGCGAGCCGGCCTTCCACTCGATACCGGCATAGATGTCCTCGGAGTTCTCGCGGAAGATCACCATGTCGACGTCGCCGGGCTTCTTCACGGGGCTTGGCACACCCTCGAACCACAGCACCGGGCGCAGGCATACATACAGGTCGAGCTGCTGGCGCAGGGCCACGTTGAGCGAGCGGATACCGCCGCCGACCGGGGTGGTCAACGGGCCTTTGATCGAAACCACGTAGTCTTTGACCGCATCCAGGGTTTCCTGGGGCAGCCAGGTATCCTGGTCATACACCTGGGTGGCTTTCTCGCCGGCATACACTTCCATCCAGGCGATCTTGCGCTTCCCGCCGTAGGCCTTCTGCACAGCGGCATCGACCACCTTGATCATCACTGGTGAAACATCGACGCCAATCCCGTCCCCTTCAATATAAGGAATGATCGGGTTGTCAGGAACGTTGAGCGAATGGTCTGCATTGACGGTGATCTTGGCGCCGTCGGTCGGAACCTTGATTTTCTGGTATCCCATGCTTGCACTACTCCGCTGTCGGGTGTGGTTGGACATCATGCGATCCAATGAGCCTAAACCACATCTGTCGACCTGCAAGCGGTGCGGCAATCTACCACATTGCCCCTACGTCTTTGGTCTTATAAATGGCGCCGATGTCACTTCGCCTTGCTGAATAGCCCGAATGGTTTGGTATACTCCGCCGCGACCGAAGGGTCATCGGGGCGAATCCCAGGAAAATGCGGACCGCCCTTGGCCATGAATGGCCGAAAAGCCTGGGTTGTTACCGCAGCTCAGCATTGACGCTCGACTGATGCATCCACCATCACAGCTCGCAGCCTCTCGACTTTCCGCTCATGGCGTTGCCAGGGCGATGCGCCTACCCTGCGCAACACGAGACTCGAGCACGCTCAGCACACAGAGAGTTAACCCGCATGCCCACCCGTTCCAAGATCATCTATACCTTCACCGACGAAGCCCCCGCCCTCGCCACCTACTCGCTGCTGCCGATCGTCGAAGCCTTCACCGCTTCGGCTGACATCGCCGTCGAAACTCGCGACATCTCCCTGGCTGGCCGTATCCTTGCCGCCTTCCCGGAGCAACTGGGCGCAGAGAAGCAAGTAGGCGATCACCTGGCGGAACTGGGCCAGCTGGCTACCACCCCTGAAGCCAACATCATCAAGCTGCCGAACATCAGCGCCTCGGTACCGCAGCTCAAGGCCGCGATCAAGGAACTGCAAGGCAAAGGCTTCAACATCCCTGACTACGCCGACGAGCCGTCCACCGAGGCCGAGAAAGAGTCCCGCGCCCGCTACGACCGCATCAAGGGCTCCGCCGTGAACCCGGTGCTGCGCGAAGGCAACTCCGACCGCCGCGCGCCACTGTCGGTCAAGAACTACGCCCGCAAGCACCCGCACAAGATGGGCGCCTGGGCCGCCGACTCGCAGTCGCACGTTGCACACATGAGCAACGGCGACTTCTACGGCAGCGAAAAAGCCGCGCTGATCGAGGCTGACGACAACCTGCGCATCGAGCTGGTCGGCAAAGACGGCAGCACCACCGTGCTGAAAGCCAAGACCGCCGTAAAAGCCGCTGAAATCGTCGACTGCGCCACCATGAGCCGCAAGGCCCTGAAAGCCTTCATCGCCGAGCAGATCGCCGATGCCAAGGCCTCTGGCGTACTGCTGTCGGTACACCTGAAAGCCACCATGATGAAGGTTTCCGACCCGATCATGTTCGGCGTCATCGTCGAAGAGTTCTATGGCGACGTACTGGCCAAGCACGCTGCAGCCCTGGCTGAAGTAGGCTTCAACGCCAACAACGGCATCGGCGACCTGTACGCCCGCATCAAGGACCTGCCAGCCGACAAGCAGGCCGAGATCGAGGCCGACATCCAGGCCCTGTACGCCCAGCGTCCAGCCTTGGCCATGGTCAACTCCGACAAGGGCATCACCAACCTGCACGTGCCGAGCGACGTCATCGTCGACGCCTCGATGCCAGCGATGATCCGTGACTCGGGCAAGATGTGGAACACCGCCGGTGAACTGCAGGATGCCAAGGCGATCATCCCGGATCGTTGCTACGCCGGCATCTACCAGGCCACCATCGAAGACTGCAAGGCCAACGGCGCCTTCGACCCGACCACCATGGGCAGCGTGCCGAACGTCGGCCTGATGGCCCAGAAGGCCGAAGAGTACGGTTCCCACGACAAGACCTTCCAGATCCAGGCCGACGGCGTGGTACGCGTGGTCGATGGCCAGGGCAAGGTCGTTCTGGAGCAGAACGTCGAAGCCGGTGACATCTTCCGCATGTGCCAGACCAAAGACGCGCCGATCCAGGACTGGGTCAAGCTGGCCGTCAACCGTGCCCGCCTGAGCAACACCCCAGCGGTGTTCTGGCTGGACCCGGCCCGCGCCCACGATGGCGTGATGATCGAGAAGGTGCAGAAGTACCTGAAGGACCACGACACCGCTGGCCTGGACATCCGTGTTCTGGCGCCGGTCGACGCCATCAAGTTCTCCCTGGCCCGCATCCGCGAAGGCAAGGACACCATCTCGGTGACCGGCAACGTGCTGCGCGACTACCTGACCGACCTGTTCCCGATCATGGAACTGGGCACCAGCGCCAAGATGCTGTCGATCGTGCCGCTGATGAACGGCGGTGGCCTGTTCGAGACCGGCGCCGGCGGTTCGGCACCGAAGCACGTGCAGCAGCTGGTTGAAGAGAACTTCCTGCGTTGGGACTCGCTGGGTGAATTCCTGGCCCTGGCCGCTTCCCTGGAGCACCTGGGCAACACCTACGACAACCCGCGCGCCAAGGTCCTGGCCAACACCCTGGACCAGGCCACCGGCAAGTTCCTCGACACCAACAAGTCGCCTTCGCGCAAAGTCGGTGGCATCGACAACCGCGGCAGCCACTTCTACCTGACCCTGTACTGGGCCCAGGCCCTGGCTGCCCAGAGCGACGACGCCGCCCTGCAGGCACGCTTCGCCCCACTGGCCAAGACCCTGACCGAGAACGAGGAGACCATCGTCGCCGAGCTCAACGCCGTTCAGGGCAAGCCAGCCGACATCGGTGGCTACTACGCCCCGGATGCCGAGCTGACCGCCAAGGTGATGCGCCCAAGCCAAACCCTGAACAGCGCCATTGCTGCCCTGTAAGGTTCGCTTGAAGTAACAGCACAAACCCCGGCCACGCACCGGGGTTTGTGCTTTCTGGATAAATGATTTCTAGCGGCCAACGCCGCCCCTGTGGGAGCGGGTTTACCCGCGAATGCATCAGTGGATTCAGCATCGCATTCGCGGGTAAACCCGCTCCCACAGGGGCGGTGCCAGCCCTTATGGAGCTGTTCATGACCTGGCAACCCCACATCACCGTCGCCACCATTGTCGAACACGAAGGCAAGTTCCTCTTCGTCGAGGAATTCAAAGCCGGCCAGCACGTCTTCAACCAGCCCGCCGGCCACCTCGAACCCAACGAAACATTGCCCCAGGCCGCCCTGCGCGAAACCCTCGAGGAAACCGCCTGGGAAGTCGAACTCACCGGCGTGGTCGGCATCTACCTGTACACCGCCCCAAGCAACGGCGTGACCTACCAGCGCATCTGCTTCGCCGCCCGCCCCTTGCGCCAGCATGCCGACCTGGCCCTGGACAGCGACATCGTCCGCGCCGTGTGGCTGACCCGCGACGAACTGCTGGCCGACCCCGCCCGCTGGCGCAGCGAGCTGGTGCCACGCTGCCTCGACGACTACCTCGCAGGCCCCCTGCACAGCCTCGAACTGCTGCGTGACTGACGCGCCGCGCCGGTTTTGATAGAATCGGCGTTTTTCCCCCTTGATACACACCGGTACCCATGACCAGCCCAGCACTCAAAGACCCCGCCAAGACCCGCGTCATCGTCGGCATGTCCGGCGGCGTGGACTCTTCCGTCTCCGCCCTTCTGCTCATGGAGCAGGGCTACCAGGTGGAAGGGCTGTTCATGAAGAACTGGGAAGAAGACGACGGCACCGAATACTGCACCGCCCGTGAAGACCTGGCCGACGCCCAGGCCGTATGCGACCGCATCGGCATCAAGCTGCACACCGCCAACTTCGCCGCCGAGTACTGGGACAACGTGTTCGAGCACTTCCTCGAAGAATACAAGGCCGGCCGCACGCCCAACCCGGACATCCTCTGCAACCGCGAAATCAAGTTCAAGGCGTTCCTCGACTACGCCCTGTCGCTGGGTGCCGACCTGATCGCCACCGGCCACTACGTGCGCCGCCGCGACACCGGCGCGCTCACCGAACTGCTCAAGGGCCTGGACCCGAACAAGGACCAGAGCTACTTCCTGCACGCCGTCGGTGGCAAAGAAATCGCCCGCACCCTGTTCCCGGTCGGCGAACTGGAAAAGCCCGAAGTTCGTGCCATCGCCGAAAAACACGGCCTGGCCACCGCCAAGAAGAAAGATTCCACCGGCATCTGCTTCATCGGCGAGCGCCGCTTCAGCGACTTCCTCAAGCAATACCTGCCAGCCCAGCCTGGCAACATCGAGACCACTGACGGCGAAGTGATCGGCCGCCACCACGGCCTGATGTACCACACCATCGGCCAGCGCCAGGGGCTGGGTATTGGCGGCCTGAAGGACGCCGGTGACGAGCCGTGGTACGTGCTGCACAAGGACCTGACCCGCAACGTGCTGGTGGTCGGCCAGGGCAACGAACACCCGTGGCTGTTCTCCCGCGCCCTGCTCGCCTCGGAAATCTTCTGGGTCAACCCGATCGACCTGAGCAGCCCGCGCCGGCTGACGGCCAAGGTGCGCTACCGCCAAAGCGACCAGCAGTGCACCCTGGAGCTGACCGAGACCGGCTACCGCGCCGTGTTCGACGAGCCGCAGCGCGCCGTGACCCCGGGCCAGTCGGTGGTGTTCTATGACGGCGAGGTGTGCCTGGGCGGCGGCGTGATCGAAACCGCCGAGCCATGGAGCCCGCGCGCATGAGCAACCTGCAGGAGCAGCTGATTGCCCTGGGCGGCGTGTTCCAGGCCGCCGTGCTGGTCGACCGCATCGCCCGCACCGGCCAGGCCAGCGAAGCCAACATCGGCTGCATGCTCGGCAGCCTGCTGGTACGTGACCCCAAGGACACCCTGGAGGTGTTCGGCGGCGACGACCTCAACCTGCGCGACGGCTATCGTGCCCTGGTCGGCGCCCTGGAGCGCGACCCCAGCAGCCTGCAGCGCGAGCCACTGCGCTACGCCCTGTCGATGCTCGGCCTGGAGCGCCAGCTGAACAAGCGCGGCGACCTGCTCGACACCATCGGCAACCGCCTGCCACAGATCCAGTCCCAGGCCGACCATTTCGGCCTGGTTCACGAAAACGTCATCGCTTCCAGCGGAGCCTTGTACCAGGACACCCTGAGCACCTTGCGCCAGCGCATCCAGGTGCACGGCGACATGCGCTTCCTGCAGCAGGCCAGCAACGCCTCGAAGATCCGCGCCCTGCTGCTGGCCGGCATCCGCGCCGCGCGCCTGTGGCGCCAGCTGGGCGGGCACCGCTGGCAGCTGGTATTCAGCCGGCGCAAGCTGCTCAACGAACTGTACGACATGATGCGTTCGCCTTCTTAGAGAAAAACGCCGGACTTGCAGGAGCGGCCTTGCCGGGGCGCCAGACCGCTCGGAAAGGGCTGCGCAGCAGCCCCAGAATGGCTGCCCTGGCATAGATTGCCGGGGCCGCTGCGCGGCCCTTTCGCGACGCAAGGCCGCTCCTACAGGCAAATTTCATGTATGATATGCGCCCTTCCAAAAGCCTGACTGTCCGAGAACACCCCATGCAGCTTTCTTCGCTCACTGCGGTTTCCCCTGTAGACGGCCGTTACGCCGGCAAAACCCAGGCCTTGCGCCCCATTTTCAGCGAATTCGGCCTGATCCGTTTCCGCGCTCTGGTCGAAGTGCGCTGGCTACAGCGCCTGGCCGCCCACCCGCAGATCGGCGAAGTGCCGGCGTTCTCCGCCGAAGCCAATGCCCTGCTGGACAGCCTGGCCACCGACTTCAAGCTCGAGCACGCCGAACGCGTCAAGGAAATCGAGCGCACCACCAACCACGACGTCAAGGCGATCGAATACCTCCTCAAGGAGCAGGCCGCCAAGCTGCCTGAGCTGGCCAAGGTCAGCGAATTCATCCACTTCGCCTGCACCAGCGAGGACATCAACAACCTGTCCCACGCGCTGATGCTGCGCGCTGGCCGTGACGACGTGCTGCTGCCGCTGATGCGCCAGATCGCCGACGCCATCCGCGCCCTGGCCCACGCCCACGCCGACGTGCCGATGCTGTCGCGCACCCACGGCCAGCCGGCTTCGCCGACCACCCTGGGCAAAGAGCTGGCCAACGTCGTGTACCGCCTGGAGCGCCAGATCGCCCAGGTTGCCGCCGTGCCGCTGCTGGGCAAGATCAACGGCGCCGTGGGCAACTACAACGCCCACCTGTCGGCCTACTCGCAGATCGACTGGGAAGCGAACGCCCGCGCCTTCATCGAAGACGAGCTGGGCCTGCAGTTCAACCCGTACACCACCCAGATCGAACCGCACGACTACATCGCCGAGCTGTTCGACGCGATCGCCCGTTTCAACACCATCCTCATCGACTTCGACCGCGACGTCTGGGGCTACATCTCGCTGGGCTACTTCAAGCAGAAGACCGTGGCCGGCGAAATCGGCTCGTCGACCATGCCGCACAAGGTCAACCCGATCGACTTCGAGAACTCCGAAGGCAACCTGGGCATCGCCAACGCACTGTTCCAGCACCTGGCCAGCAAGCTGCCGATCTCGCGCTGGCAGCGTGACCTGACCGACTCCACCGTGCTGCGCAACCTGGGCGTGGGCTTCGCCCACAGCGTCATCGCCTACGAAGCCAGCCTGAAAGGCATCGGCAAGCTGGAAGTCAACCAGGCCCGCATCGCCGCCGACCTGGACGCCTGCTGGGAAGTGCTCGCCGAGCCGATCCAGACCGTGATGCGCCGCTTCAACATCGAGAACCCCTACGAGAAGCTCAAGGAGCTGACCCGTGGCAAGGGCATCACGCCAGAAGCGCTGCTGACCTTCATCGACGGCCTCGACATGCCTGCCGACGCCAAGGCCGAACTGAAGCTGCTGACCCCCGCTACCTACATCGGTAACGCGGCAGCCCAGGCCAAACGCATCTAAGCTGACCGTCGCGTTCAACGCCCGGCATAGCCGGGCGTTTTTATTCCCGGACGAAAATTACGTTTTTTCAATAGGTTGAACATGAATCCTGATACTCCACTGCAGCTGCTCGGCGGCATCTCGGCCCGCGAATTCATGCGCGACTACTGGCAGAAGAAGCCCCTGCTGGTGCGCCAGGCCTTCCCGGACTTCCAAAGCCCGATCGACCCCGACGAACTGGCCGGCCTGGCCCTGGAAGAAGAAGTCGAGTCGCGCATCGTCCTCGAGCACGGCGCCCACCCGTGGGAGCTGCGCCGTGGCCCGTTCAACGAAGACACCTTCGCCGAGCTGCCGGAGCAGGACTGGACCCTGCTGGTGCAGGCCGTCGACCAGTTCGTCCCGGAAGTTGCCGAACTGCTGGAGCATTTCCGCTTCCTGCCAAGCTGGCGTATCGATGACGTGATGATCAGCTTCGCCACCCCTGGCGGCAGCGTCGGCCCGCATTTCGACAATTACGACGTGTTCCTGCTGCAAGGCCACGGCGAGCGCAACTGGAAGATCGGCCAGATGTGCAACAGCGACAGCCCGCTGCTGGAGCATGCCGACCTGCGTATCCTCGCCGAATTCGAGCAGAGCGGCGAATGGACCCTGGAACCGGGCGACATGCTCTATCTGCCACCGCGCCTGGCCCATTACGGCGTCGCCGTGGACAACTGCCTGACCTACTCGGTCGGCTTCCGCGCCCCAAGTGCCGCTGAAGTGCTGACCCACTTCACCGACTTCCTCGGCCAGTTCCTGCCGGAAGAGGAGCGTTACAGCGATGCTGACGCGCAGCCTGCCAGCGACCCGCACCAGATCCAGCACGACGCCCTCGACCGCCTCAAGGCGCTGATCGACAAGCACACCAACGACAAGGACCTGCTGCTGACCTGGTTCGGCCAGTTCATGACCGAGCCGCGCTACCCGGAGCAGGTCACCGGTGAAGAGCTGGACGAGCAAGAGCTGATCGAAGCCCTGGAAGACGGCGCCATCCTGATCCGCAACCCAAGCGCTCGCATGGCCTGGTCCGAGCTCAACGACGACCTGATGCTGTTTGCCAGCGGCCGCAGCTGCCCGCTGCCGGCCAAACTGCGCGAGCTGCTGAAACTGGTGTGCTCGGCCGACGCGTTACACATCGACAACCTTGAGCAGTGGCTGCAGGACGAAGATGGCCTTATGCTCATCCAGCAGTTGATCAAACAAGGGAGCCTGGGATTCGCCAATGAATAAGATCAGCGTTCGCCTCGCCGACTGGCACAAAGACAACGCCGATATCCACCGCATCCGTACCGCCGTGTTTGTCGCCGAACAGCACATTCCGCCGGAACTGGAGTTCGACTCCGAGGACCAGGATGCCGTGCACTTCCTGGCCCTGGAGGGTGACTACCCGATCGGCACCGCACGCCTGCTGACCGATGGCACCATCGGCCGCATATCGGTGCTCAAGGACTGGCGTGGGCTGAAGGTCGGCGACGCGCTGATGCAGGCGGTCATCGCCGAAGCGCAAAACCGTGACCTCAAGCAGCAGACGCTCAGTGCCCAGGTGCATGCCACGCCATTCTACGAGCGCCTGGGCTTTCGCGTAGTCAGCGAGGAATTTCTCGAAGCCGGCATCCCGCATGTAGACATGGTGCGCGACTCGCGCGCCTGATCCCAGCACCGCGCCGCCCTCTTGTAGGAGCGGCCTTGTGTTGCGATAGGGCTGCAAAGCAGCCAGGCAATCTCTGCCTGGACAGAGATTTTGGGGCCGCTACGCGCCCCTTTCGCGACACAAGGCCGCTCCTACAAGAATCACGTCAATCCCACGCAACAAATAAGCTGTACATCCATCCAGATAAAACTTGCCTCCGCGCCCCCGCTTGCGCATCCTAGTGCCCATCTTTCCCCGATGAAGCGTTCCCGGCCATGCGCCTGTTCCTCTGCGAAAAACCCTCCCAGGCCAAAGACATCGCCAAGGTGCTCGGTGCCAACCGCAAGGCCGACGGATGCTGGCAGGGTACCGACGTCTGCGTGACCTGGTGCATCGGCCACCTGCTGGAAACCGCCCCGCCCGACAGTTACGACGACCGCTACAAGCACTGGAACCTCGCCGACCTGCCGATCATCCCGGAAAAGTGGAAGATGCGGGTCAAGCCCAAGACCGCCAGCCAGTTCAAAGCGGTCAAGCGCCTGCTCGGCGAAGCCCGCGAACTGGTGATCGCCACCGACGCCGACCGCGAAGGCGAGATGATCGCCCGCGAGCTGGTCGAGCACTGCCGCTACCGTGGCCCGATCCAGCGCCTGTGGTTGTCGGCCCTGGACGATGCCTCGATCCGCAAGGCACTGGCACGCCTGCTGCCCGGCCAGGATACCTTCAACCTCTACCACTCGGCCCTGGGCCGCTCACGCGCCGACTGGCTGATCGGCATGAACATGAGCCGGCTGTTCACCCTGCTTGGTCGCCAGTCCGGCTACCAGGGCGTGCTACCGGTGGGGCGGGTGCAGACCCCGACCCTGCGCCTGGTGGTGGACCGTGATCGCAGCATCGCCGATTTCGTGCCCGTGCCTTTCTGGGCCATTGATGTACAGCTCGAACACGCCGGCCAAACCTTCAATGCGCAGTGGCGCGCACCGGATGACACCTGCGACGACCAGGGCCGCTGCCTGAACCAGGCACTGGCCCAGCAGGCCGCTGCAGACATGAACACTGCCGGTACGGCGCGGGTACTCAAGGTTGCCACCGAGCGGGTGCGCGAGGCCGCACCGCTGCCCTTCGACCTCGGCACCTTGCAGGAGCTGTGCTCGAAAAAGTTTGGCCTCGGCGCCCAGGAAACCCTCGACATCGCCCAGGCGCTGTATGAGACCCACAAGCTGATCACCTACCCGCGCAGCGATTGTGGCTACCTGCCCGTCAGCCAGCATGGCGAGGCTCCAGCCATCCTCGCCGCGCTGCAGCGTGCCGATGCCAGCCTGGCGCCGCTGCAAGCGCACCTGCAGCCCCAGCGCCGCTCACGCGCCTGGAACGACGCCAAGGTCAGCGCCCACCATGGCATCATCCCCACCGCCGCAGCCAGCGACCCGGCACGCCTGCCCGCCAAGCACAAGGCGGTCTACACGCTGATCCGTGCACGCTACCTGGCGCAGTTCCTGCCCAACCACGAATACGACCGCACCCAGGCCGAATTCGATTGCGCTGGCCATGCCCTGCGCGCTGTCGGCAAACAGATCGTCGAGCCCGGCTGGCGTCGCGCCCTGCCCGAGGCGCTGACCCCGGCCAAGGGCCGCGAAGCCCAGCCAGCCCAGGTGCTGCCGGCCCTTCATGAAGGCCAGGACTGCAACGTGCACGGTTTGCAGCTCAAGGACTTGTGGACCCAGCCGCCCAAGCCTTTCACCGAAGGCGACCTGATCAAGGCCATGAAGAACGTTGCCAAGCTGGTGGACGACCCGCGGCTCAAGCAAAAGCTCAAGGAAACCACCGGCATCGGGACCGAAGCGACCCGCGCCAGCATCATCCAGGGCCTGCTCGACCGCGGCTATCTGGTGAAGAACGGCAAGGCCCTGTCTGCCACCCCGGCTGCTTTCAGCCTGATCGACGCCGTCCCCCGCGCGATTGCCGACCCCGGCACCACGGCAATCTGGGAGCAGGCGCTGGACATGGTGCAAAGCGGCGAGATGAGCCTGGAAGAGTTCGTCGCCCGCCAGTCGGCGTGGATGGGCAAGCTGGTGGAACGTTGCCGGGGAATGCGCATGACCATTACCGGGCCGGCGGTGGGCAAGGCGGCGCCGTGGAAAAAGAAGCGGCGCAGTACCGGCAAAGGCAAGGCCGCTGAAGGGAAACCAGCTGCCAGCAAGGCAAGGCAACCTCGGCGCAAGGCCTCCAGTTGATGGGGTTGCCAATACCGGCCTCTTCGCGGCTGAAGCCGCTCCTACAGGAGGCGGTGAAGTCGTTGTAGGAGCGGCTTCAGCCGCGAAGAGGCCAGTACAGCCAACACAACTCCCAGGCTAGGTACCACTCTTCAACCGGCTGAAAGCCCGGGTAAGCTCCCGATTGAACGCTTTGCCATTGTCATTCTTGCCATACAACCGCGCCCGCACCTCAGCCGGTGGGTAGGTCCCCGGCGCATTGCGGATCTGCGCATCCACCCGCCCATCCGCCGCCGTGATCGCATTGGCGTAATGGATGGTGTCGGTAATCGGCGCGATCACATCCGGGCGCATCAGGTAATCCACCAGTTGCCACGCAGCATCCGGGTGCGGCGCATCCTTGGGCACCACCAGCGCGTCCAGCCAGATCAACGTGCCCTCCTTCGGAATGCTGTAGTCCAGCGCAAACGCCTTGCCCGCCTGCTGTGCCTGCCCCTGGGCGATGGCCACGTTGCCGTTCCACGACATCGCCACGCAGGTTTCGCCATTGGCCAGGTCATTGATGTTGCGATCATTGTCGAAGTAGCGAATGTACGGGCGCACCTTGCGCAGTTGCACCTCCGCCGCCTTCAGGTCTTCAAGGCGCTGCTGGTTGATGTCCAGGCCCATGTAGCGCATCACCGCGGCAAACACCTCGTTGGGGTCGTTGAGCAGGCTCACCCCGCAATCGGCAAATTTGGCCACCACCTGCGGGTCAAACAGCATCGCCCAACTGTCCAGCGGTGCATCGCCCATGCGCGCCGTCACCGCTTGCTGCTGGTAACCCACCCCGGTCGTGCCCCAGGCATAAGTCCCGGCATAGCGGTTGCCCGGATCGAACAAGGCCATGTGCCGGCGAAACTCTTCACCCACCCCAGCCAGGTGCGGCAGCCGGGCTTTGTCCAGCGGTTGCAGGGCGCCGCTGGCAATGGCCCGGCTCAGGTGCTGACCGGCGGTGAGCACCACGTCGTAGCCACTGCCACCGGTCAACAGCTTGGTCTCGGCGGTTTCCAGCGAGTCGAAGTGATCGGCGACCACACGAATGCCGGTTTCCTGCTCGAACCGGGTCAAGGTATCGGGGGCGAGGTATTCACCCCAGATGTACAGGTTGACGGTCGGCTGTTGTGCGTCGGCGGCCTGAGCCACCGACACCGCGCAGCCCAGGGCGACCGCAATGGCCAGCGCGCGCCGTTTCATCAGCGGCCTCCGGCGTACTGCGGCATGGTGATACAGGCGACATTGCCGCCACCGAGCAAGATCTCGCGGGAGTTCTCGATACCGATGATGCGGTGGCCGGGGAACAGCTCCGCCAGGGTCGCCTGGGCAACGGCGTCATGACGGTCGCCAAACAGGGGCACGACGATGGCCGAGTTGCCTGCGTAGTAGTTGATGTACGAAGCGCAGATACGCGTGCCGGCTTCGCGCAGGTGGGTACCGTCGACCTGATCGAGCCCGGCCGCTTCTTCGGCGGTCCATTCCAGCACATCGGGTTGCGGCAGCTTGTGCACCTTCAGCTCACGGCCGCGCGCATCGCGGGTGCTGCGCAGGATCTCGTAAGCCTCCTGGTAGATTTCCCACTGCGGGTCGTCACGGTTGTCGGTCCATTGCAGCACGACTTCGCCGGGGCGCACGAAGCAGGCCAGGTCGTCGACGTGGCCATCGGTCTCGTCGAACTTGCAGCCACGCGGCAGCCAGATCACCTGCTCGGCACCCAGGTAGTCTTCAAGGCGGCGCGTCACCTCGGCCTTGCCCAGGTGGGCGTTGCGATTGCGGTTGAGCAGGCACTGCTCGGTGGTCAGCAGGCTACCCTGGCCGTCACTCTGGATGCCGCCAAGTTCGGCGATCAATGGCGCACGATAGCGGTCCAGGCCTTCGATTTCGAGGATCTTCTGCGCGATCTGGTCGTCCTTGTCCCACGGGTAGTAGAGGCCGCCATCGAGCCCGCCGTAGGCGTTGAACTCGAAGTCGACGCCACGCACTTCACCAGTGTTGTCATTGACCACGAAGCAGGCACCGCTGTCGCGGAACCAGGTGTCGTTGCAGGTCATTTCCACCACGCGTACCTGCGGCGGCAGCAGGCGCCGGGCGTTGGCGTACTGGGCAGCCGAGGCGCAGACCGTGACCGGCTCGCTGGAGGCGATGGCCGTGACGATCTCGACCCAGACCTTTTGCGCAGGCTTGGCACCATTGCGCCAGACATCCGGGCGCTCTGGCCAGCCAAGCCAGCAACCGGCCTTGCGCTCGAATTCGCCAGGCAGGCGGAAACCATCGGCCTTGGGGGTGGTGGTGAGCGAACGTGCCATGGGTCAACCTCGTGTCGGTGAGTGATGGCTGCACGCTACGCCGCCCGGCATCAGGCATCCAACGATGAAAACTCAGCGATAGCTGAATTCAATTCAGCTATCGCTCAGCTGTTCGATGAACCATTCGATGAAGTCGGCCACCGGCGCCCGCTCCAGGCGCAAGCGTTCGCACACCAGCGCGTACTGCCCCTGGGCCGTCACACTGGCACTGAACGGGCGCACCAGCCGGCCGCTCTGCAGGTCGGCCTGGCAGGTCAGGTTATCGCCCATCGCCACGCCCTGCCCCAGCAAAGCAGCCTCCAGCGCCAGTGCAGCATGGGGGAAATACAGCTGGCGGGTGGGCAATGCATCTTCGGCGTGGGTGGCCAGCCAGGTGGTCCAGGTACGACCGTCCTGGTCGTCGTGCAGCAGGCAATGGCGCACCAGGTCACGCGGGCGCTTGAGGCCGCCCTGGTTGAACAGCCCGGGGCTGCATACGGGGAAGAACTGCAGCAGCGGCAGCGGCCGGACAAAGTGGGTGCTGGCGTCCAGGGCGCTGGTGCCGTAGGTGATGGCAAGGTCGACGTCCAGCGCTGGGGCGCCGGCATCGATCGGCTGATCGTGCAGGTGCAAGGTGATGTGCGGGTAACGGCTGCTGAAGTCGGCCAGGCGCGCGACCAGCCATTTTTGCGCGAGCTCCGCCGTCACCGCCACCCGTAGCAGCGCTTGCGAGGCTGGGTCGCGCAGCTCGTCGCAGGCCTTGCCAATCAACTCGAAGGCCTGTTGCAGGTGATGCAGCAGACGCTCGGCCTCGGCACTGGGGCGGACCTGGCGGCCCACGCGTTCGAACAGGGCGACGCCAAGCTGATCCTCTAGCTGGCGAATCTGGTGGCTGACGGCGCTGTCGGTGACGCACAGCTCGGCAGCGGCGCGGCCGAAATGGCCATGGCGGGCGGCGCATTCAAAAGTGCGCAGGGCGGTCAGGGAAGGCAGGCGGCGCATTGTTGTTCCTGTCAGGGCCTTGGGGGCTGCTACGCAGCCCACTCGCGACACAAGGCCGCTCCTACAGCAGATCGCGGATTCCTGTAGGAGCGGCCTTGTGCCGCGAATGGGCCGCAAAGCGGCCCCCGGATCATATAACCAACCCACAGGAAGACGAACGGCCCTGGCGCCATGAAAATTCCCTGCTAGATTTTCATGAAAATAATCACAATAAATTTCACGAGGCCACTGCATGTTCAAGCAATCCGCCCAGCACGTCGCCAGCTACTACGCCCAGACCTACCCCGCCAGCATCCCCCTGCGCCCTACCCTGCAAGGCCCGCACGATACCGAGGTGCTGATCATCGGCGCAGGCTTCAGCGGCCTGCACACTGCTCTGCGCCTGACCCTGGCCGGCAAACGCGTGACCCTGCTGGAGGCCAGCCGCGTCGCCTGGGCCGCCTCCGGGCGCAACGGGGGCCAGGCGCTGCTGGGCTGGTCGTGCGACATGCCGCCGTTGGAAAAAGCCTTGGGTGTGGAACGCACCCGGCGCCTGTGGGGCAGCATGTGCTGGGCCGCCGACGAGATGCGCGAGCTGCCCCTGCGCCATGGCTTCGATATCGACTACCGGCTCGGCAGCCTGTGGACCGCGGTGCTGCCACGGCGGGTAAACATGCTCGAAGAAGCCCTGCATGATGCCGAACACAAATGGGGCTACGACGCACTGCGCCTGATCGGCCGCGACGAACTGCCACAATGGATCGACAGCCCGCGCTACCAGGCCGCGCTGTACGACGCCAAGGGCGCGCACCTCAACCCGCTTAAGCTGGCCCAGGGCCTGGCGGCCACGATAGAGGCCCATGGCGGGCGCATCTTCGAGCAGAGCCAGGTTCTCGACTACCAGCCAAGCGCCAACGGCTACGTGGCCCGCACCGGACAGGGCGAGGTGCGCTGCGATGTACTGGTACTGGCCTGCAACGCCTACATCGACCGCCTCGACCGAGGCCTGTCGCGCCGGCTGCTCCCAGTCGGCTCGTACCAAGTGGCCACCGCGCCGCTGGATGCAGCGTTCGCCCGCTCGCTGTTGCCGCGCAACAGCTGCGTGATCGACAACCAGTTCGTGCCCGACTACTTCCGCCTCACCCCCGACCACCGCCTGTTGTTCGGTGGCGGCTGCACCTACCTGGGCGGCATCCCCAAGGATGTCGCCAGCGCCACCCGCCCCTACCTGGAACGGGTGTTCCCGCAACTGGCCGGGGTGGCCATCGACTATGCCTGGGGCGGCCATATCGACTGCAGCATCCAGCGCACCCCAGACGTCGGCCGCGCGGGCCAGCGCTACTGGCTGCAAGGTTTCTCCGGCCACGGTGTGCTACCGACCCTGGCCGCCGCGCGGGCGGTGAGCGATGCAATCCTCGGCGACGACGACCTGCTGGCCTTGTACCAGGGCATCGACAACGGCCGTTTCCCGGGCGGTGACTTGCTGGCCGCACCGCTGGAGGCGGCGGCCAAGGCCTGGTACAGGATGCGCGACCATGTCTGAAGACGCCCAGGGCCTGGCCCTGCTGATCCGCGACCTGCGCAAGCACCGCGGGCTGACGCTCGATGAGCTGGCGGGCAAGGTCAGGCGCTCGCTGGGCTTTCTGTCCCAGGTCGAGCGCGGCCTGTCGCAACCGACCGTGGCCGACCTCACGGCCATCAGCGAAGCCTTGCAGGTGCCGACCACCTACTTCTACCAGGCCAGCCAGCCACCTGCGCTGGACTGGGTCACCCGCCCCGGCGAGCGGCGCACGATCTACTACGCCGGGGGCATCAGCGACGTACTGGTGTCGCCAACGCTCAATGGCCGTTTCGCCATGCTCGAAAGCCACCTGGCGCCCGGCGCCAGCAGTGGCGAGGGGCACCTGGACGACAGTTCCGAGCAAGGCGGTTTCGTGCTGGAAGGTGAACTGACCCTCTGGCTCGCTGATGATGAACAAGCCGTGACCCTCGCGCCCAACGACAGCTTTCAGCTGCCGCCGAACCGCCACTTTCGCTACGCCAACCTGACCAACCAGACGACCCGCGTCCTCTGGGTTTTCCGATGAGAGCACAGCATGACCCTGACAACAGGCTTTCCCGATTTACTCAGTGAAGTTCGCGCGTTCCGTTCCCGCTACCCCGAGGTCAGCCATGTCGACCTGCTCAGCCTGGACATCCCCGGGCACTTCTACGGCAAGCGCTACCCCATCGACATGCTGGAAAAAATCGCCGCCGGCAGCCCGCTGAAACTCCCGCAGAACTGCGTACTGTTGGGCGTACAAGGTGGACTGTTCCCGATTGGCGACTATTGCTTCAACGACGGTGACCCGGATGCCATCCGCCGCCTGATCCCAGGCACGCTCAAGCCGGTGAGCTGGGAGCGCGAGCCGCTGGGGCAGATGCTGATCAGCTCCGACGGCACCGCCGCGCCGATCGAATTCGAACCCCGCGAGGTGCTCGCCCGTGTGCTGCAGCGCCTCGAGCGCCGCGGCATTCGCCCGGTGGTGGCATTCGAGCTGGAGTTCTACCTGTTCGACCGGGCGCTCAAGCAAGGCCTGCCGCAGTTCCCCCGCGACCCGCTCAGCGATGACCCGGACGACCAGCCCAACATGCACATCGAACGGCTGTCGCGGTTCAGCGATGTGCTCCACGACATGGTAAAAACCGCCAATGCGCAAGGGGTGGATGCCAACGTCATCACGGCCGAGCTGGGCCCTGGCCAGTTCGAGATCAACTTCGGCCATTGCGACGATGGCTTGCGAGCCGCCGACTGGGCCGCCCTGTTCTGCCGCAGCACCCGGGGTGTCGCGCTCAAGCACGGGCTGCGCGCCTCGTTCATGAGCAAGCCCTACCTGCAGGCACCGGGCAGCGGCATGCATGTGCATGTGAGCCTGTACGACCAGGCCGGCAACAACCTGTTGGCCGCCGACCAGCAACGCCCGCTGCGCCATGCCGTGGCCGGCTGCCTGGCGCTGCTGCCACACTGCATGCCGATTTTTGCGGCCAACCACAATGCGTTCCGCCGTTATGGCGCCATGGTCAACGCCGCCAGCCGTGCAAGCTGGGGGGTTGAAGACCGTGATGCGTGCATTCGCATTCCCGAGTCGGATGCGCGCAACCTGCGTATCGAGCATCGGCTGGCCGGAGCAGATGCCAACCCGTACCTGGTGCTGGCGGCGATCCTGTGTGGCATGGAGCATGGGCTGGATGCCGGGCAGGAGCCGATTGCGCCGCTGAACGAAGATCGCAGTAGCGGCATCGATTTCCCCAAGGACATGCTCGGCGCGGTCGCGGCCATGCGCAGCCACCCGGCGGTGAACGAGGGGCTGGGGGAAGAGTTCGTGAGGGTGTATTGCGAGAACAAGCGCCAGGACCATCTGGCGTTCATGCAGGAGGTCAGTGCGCGGGAATACCGCTGGTTCATGTGACATAGGTGTTGGATTGTTCGCGGCGGTTCGACGTCTCGACAAGCCCGCGCCACAGGTGCAAAGGCAGCAAGCACCTGTGGAAGCGGGCTTGTCGAGGCGTGGAGCCGACGCGAACAGGCCAGTACCGCCACAATCCATCCGACTGCCGAACGAAATCCCTCCTATTCTCAATAGCTCACTTTGGTTTCTGCACTGAGGAGGCACGACCATGAGCTACGTAACCACGAAGGATGGCGTTCAGATCTTCTACAAGGACTGGGGCCCGCGCGATGCGCCGGTCATCCACTTCCACCACGGCTGGCCGCTCAGTGCTGACGACTGGGACGCGCAGATGCTGTTCTTCCTGGGCAAGGGCTTTCGCGTGGTTGCCCATGACCGCCGTGGCCACGGGCGCTCCAGCCAGGTGCCGGATGGCCACGACATGGACCACTATGCCGACGATGTGGCGGCAGTCGTCGAACACCTCGGCACCCAGGGCGCAGTACATGTCGGCCACTCCACCGGTGGCGGCGAGGTGGTCCGCTACATGACGCGCCATCCCGGTGACCCGGTGGCCAAGGCCGTGCTGATCGCCGCCGTGCCACCGCTGATGGTGCAAACGCCCGCCAACCCCGGCGGCCTGCCGAAGTCGGTGTTCGACGACTTTCAGTCCCAGGTCGCCAGCAACCGTGCGCAGTTCTATCGCGACGTGCCGAGCGGGCCGTTCTATGGCTACAACAGGCCGGGCGTGCAAGCCTCGGAAGGCATCATCGGCAATTGGTGGCGCCAGGGCATGATCGGCAGCGCCAAGGCGCATTACGACGGCATCGTAGCGTTCTCGCAGACCGACTTCACCGAGGACCTCAAGGGCATCAAGCAGCCGGTGCTGGTGATGCATGGCGACGACGACCAGATCGTGCCTTATGAAAACTCCGGGCCGTTGTCAGCCAAGTTGCTGCCCAATGGCACATTGAAGACCTACAAGGGCTACCCACATGGCATGCCGACCACCCATGCCGATGTGATCAACGCAGACCTGCTGGCGTTCATCCAGAGTTGATGTAATTAGCCAGTGCCGCTCTCTTCGCGGGCAAGCCCGCGAAGAGAGCGGCACTGGCAACCGTTTGCGCCCACGCTTACCATGTCCCCTTCCAGCGCGGCCATTTGCCGCACGCCCTACCCTCTGCCTGCCAGACACCCATGCCCTTCGAACTCACCGTAGAACCGCTCACCCTGCTGATCCTGGCCCTGGTCGCCTTCGTCGCCGGTTTCATCGATGCCATCGCTGGTGGCGGCGGCCTGCTGACCACCCCGGCGCTGCTCACCGCCGGCATGCCACCGCACCTGGTGCTGGGCACCAACAAGCTCAGCTCGACTTTCGGCTCGGCCACCGCCGGCTTCACCTACTACAAGCGCAAGCTGTTCCACCCGGCGCAATGGCGCCCGGCCCTGTTCGCCACGCTGGTCGGCGCCTCGATTGGTGCGGTGGTAGCTCACTACATGCCGGCCGAGTGGCTGAACAAGATGCTGCCGGTGATCGTCTTCGCCTGTGGTATCTACCTGCTGTTTGGCGGCACGCCCAAGGCGCCGCTGGATGCCGATGCGCCAATCAAGAAGAAATGGCAGTTCCCCCAAGGCTTCACCCTTGGCTTCTACGACGGCGTGGCAGGTCCCGGCACCGGTGCATTCTGGACCGTGAGCACGCTGCTGCTGTACCCCATCGACCTGGTCCGCGCCAGCGGCGTGGCGCGCAGCATGAACTTCGTCAGCAACATCGCGGCGCTGACGGTGTTCATTATTTCCGGGCAGGTGGATTACATCGTCGGCCTGTGCATGGGCCTGTCGGTGATGGTCGGCGCGTTCTTCGGCGCACGCACGGCGATCAGTGGCGGCAGCAAGTTCATCCGCCCGGTGTTCATCACCGTGGTGCTGGCATTGACTGTTCGTTTAGCGTGGCAGCACTGGTTCGGGCAGGCATAAACGCCTGGCGACATAAAGATCAATCAAGTACCGGGCGATGGACCGCCCGGCCGGCAGCGGCGGCAGGTCGTGCACGCTGAACCATTTGGCATCTTCGATTTCGTCGGGCTGCATGACGATCTCGCCCCCCGCGTATTCGGCATGGAAGCCCAGCATCATCGAGTGCGGGAACGGCCAACACTGGCTGCCGACGTACTGGATGTTCTTTACCTCCACCGCCACCTCTTCACGCACCTCGCGCACCAGGCAGTCCTCGGCGGACTCGCCCGGCTCGGCAAAGCCCGCCAGGGTGCTGTACACACCCGTGACGAAGCGCGGCGAACGGGCCAGCAGGATCTCGTCGCCACGGGTCACCAGCACGATCATGCTCGGCGAAATGCGCGGGTAGCTGCGCAGATCGCAGGGCTGGCAGTACATCGCCCGTTCCCAGTGGATCTGCGTCATCGCCTGGCCGCAGCTGCCGCAGAAGCGATGCTCGCGGGCCCAGGTACCGATCTGCGCGGCATAGCCAAGGACTTTGTAGGTGTCGAAGTCGCCTTCCAGCATGAACGTGCGCAGACCACGCCAGCTGCAGCCCGGCAGCTCGGCTGCGTTGCGCAGCTCAAGCAGGAAGACAGGCTCGCCGTCGAAGTGACCGATGCCGTGTTCACACAACACATCCAGGTCCTGGCGCTTGAGCCAGTCGCGGGGGAACAGCGCGCCGTTGGCGTCCACCAGGAACCCTTCCGGGCTGCGGGCCACTGCCAGCCCCCCGGTGATCTGCGGGTCGAGTACTGCGGTTGTCCAGCGAGCTGACATGTCGGGGGTTCCTTTACTGCGCGCCCCCCGACCGGGTCAGTCGGCGAACGACGGTTTCTGTTTGCTCATGTGCGCCGCCACGGCCACGCGCAGGTCTTCGGACTGCAGCATCGCGGCATTCCAGGTGGCGATGTAATCCAGGCCATCGTCGATGCGATGGTCACGCATGTAGCTGAGCATTTCCTTGGTGCCGGCCACGGCGATCGGCGATTTTGCGGCAATCTCGCGGGCAATGGCAAAGACCCCGTCGAGCAGCGCGGCCTGATCATCATAGACCCGGTTGACCAGGCCGATGCGCAGCGCCTCGTCGGCTTCCACATTGCGCCCGGTGAAGGCCAGCTCACGCATGATGCCGTCGCCGATGATACGTGGCAAACGTTGCAAGGTGCCGACATCGGCTGCCATGCCCATGTCGATTTCCTTGATCGAGAACTGCGCATCGCGGCTGCAGTAGCGCATGTCGCAGGCGGAGATCAGGTCGATGGCACCGCCGATGCAGTAACCCTGCACCGCCGCCAGCACCGGCTTGCGGCAATTGTCCACGGCATTGAAGGAAGCCTGCAGGCGCTGGATGGTCTTGCGCAGCAAGCGTGCATTGCGGCCGACATCCTTGCCCATCTGCCCGGCCAGCGACGCCAGCATCATCAGGTCTATACCGGCGGAAAAGTGCTTGCCAGCGCCGCTTATCACCACCGCACGCACGGCATCGGTATCGTCGATCCACTGGAAGATATCGACGATCTCCTCCCAGAAGGCCGCGTTCATCGCGTTGATCTTTTCCGGGCGGTTGATCTGCACATGGGCGATGTTGTCGGTCAGTTCGACCTTGAACGCGGTGTACTCGGTCACGGGCGGCACTCCTGTGGAGAAAGGGATCACAGCGTGGATGGTAACCCAGGCAGGTGACCGTGCTTGTGCCAAAAACGGGACTGCATGCCCTGTCGAAATCGCCGTGCGCCGTTCGACCATAGATGAATCATCAACCCCGGCCTGCCTTCAGGAGAGCACCCATGCGCAAACTCATCGTAGCCGCCTTCGTCAGCCTCGACGGCGTCATGCAGGCCCCCGGCGGCCCTCAGGAAGACACCAGCGGCGGTTTCACCTTTGGCGGCTGGCTCGTGCCCCATGCCGAGGAAGTATTCGGCCAGGCCATGCAGGCACTGTTCAGCCAGCCTTTCGAACTGCTGCTGGGTCGGCGCACCTACGATATCTTTGCTGGCTACTGGCCGAAGGTGAAGGACGACACCGAGGAATTTTCCATCGCCAATCTGTTCAACAGCGTGGCCAAGCACGTTGCCACCCATGACCCCGACAGCCTCGAATGGCATAACAGCCATGCACTGGGCGCGGATATCGTCGCGGCGGTACGTGCCCTCAAGCAGCAGAACGGCGCCGACCTGCTGACCCAAGGCAGTGCCGACCTGGTGCAACAACTGTTGGCTGCCGGCCTTGTCGATGAGCTCCAGTTGCTCATTCACCCTGTGTTACTAGGCCATGGCAAGCGCCTGTTCGGCGACGATGCTGCGCCTGGGGCCTTCCACCTGAAACATTCCCAGGTGACGCCCAAGGGCGTGATCATCGCCCGCTATGTGCGCACGGGTGAAGTTGAGACGGGATCATTCGATTTACCGCAGGAGAATGGGTGAGCCCGGTTGGCTCGCCTCGGCATGTTCAGCGCCTGTGAGACCGAGCGCCGCCCGCGCGGCGCATCGCGGATGAATCCGCTCCTACAGTTTGTTGCGACGTGGCCATGCCTGGGGGGCCATGGTTGTCAGCCTTGTGTACAATGCTCGAGTCATGCGCCCGAGCAGGCGACCATGGCGTAAGAGGTTCGGCACGTTGCAACAAACTGTAGGAGCGGATTCATCCGCGATGCGCCGCGCGGGCGGCGCTCGGTCTCACAGGCGCCAGAAAACTCAAGCCAGGAAGAGCCGATACAACTTTTGCGCCGTGCCCGCATCCAAACCAAGGTGAGCCCCACATTCGCTGACAGGAGATTTGCCATGGCGATGCGCACGGCCCTGATGCTTTCCTGCATGACCCTGGCCCTGATGGGCTGCGTCGGTTCCAACGACGACCACCACACCCCACCCACCACACAGCAGGTCGACCTGCAACGCTACCAGGGCACCTGGTACGAACTGGCGCGCCTGCCGATGTTCTTCCAGCGCAATTGCGTGCAGTCCGAGGCGCACTATGGTTTGCGCGAGGATGGCCGGATCGACGTGACCAACCGCTGCAAGGAAAAAGACGGCCAATGGAACGAAGCCCGCGGCGTTGCAGAAGCCCAGGTGCCGGGCAGGACCGACAAGCTCTGGGTGCGCTTCGACAACTGGTTCAGCCGCCTGGCGCCGGACCTGACCAAGGGTGAGTACTGGGTGCTGTACCACGACAAGGACTACCGCGTGGCGCTGGTCGGCCACCCCAACCGCGAGTACCTGTGGCTGCTGTCGCGCACACCGGCAATCACCGATCAGACGCGTGACCAGTTGCTGGCCATTGCTCAGAAGCAGGGCTACGACACCAGCAAGCTGATCTGGCGCCAGGACGACCCTGCCGCGCCCTGAGCATCGACGCGACGCGGCATTGCGTCTAAGGTGAGGCTCCACCACGCATGGAGCGAAACATTGGACCTGCAGTTTCTGGGCACCTCCTCCGGGGTGCCCACCAAAGCCCGTAACGTCAGCGCCACTGCGGTCATCGAAGCCAGCGGCAAGCACTGGTACCTGGTCGATTGCGGCGAAGGCACCCAGCATCAGTTGCTGCGCAGCTCGCTGTCGGTGCGCGACCTGCGTGCCCTTTTCATCACCCATGTGCATGGCGACCATTGCTTCGGCCTGCCGGGGTTGCTGGCCAGTGCCGGGATGGGGGGGCGCAGCGAGCCGCTCGACCTGATCCTGCCAGCCGCGCTGCAGGATTGGGTGCGCATGAGCCTGGCGGCCAGTGAAACCTACCTGCCGTTTGAACTGCGCCTGTTGCCCGTCGAGAGCCTGGGGCAATGGCAGAGCGATAACGTCCAGGTCAGTACCGTGCAACTGTCGCATCGGGTACCGAGCGTTGGCTTCGTGTTCACCGAGCTGAACCTGGAACCCCGCCTGGATGTTCAGCGGCTGGAGGTCGAAGCAATCCCGCGCGGGCCGTTGTGGGGTGACTTGGCCAAGGGGCTGGTGGTCGAGCATGACGGGCAGCAGCTTGAACCACGTGATTACCTGAAACCCTCGCGACCACCGCGGCGAGTGATCGTCTGTGGCGACAACGACAACCCGGCTTTGCTCGCCGAAATCGCCAAGGACGTGGATGTGCTGGTGCATGAGGCGACCTATACCCAGCCTATCGTCGAGCGCAGCGGCAATACGTTCGGCCACAGCACGGCGGCGGCGGTGGCGCGGTTCGCTGAAGCGGCGGGGGTGCGCAATCTGGTGCTGACGCATTTCAGTGCGCGCTACCAGGGGGATCCGCAACGCAGCCCATGCATTGATGATGTGCGGGGTGAGGCATTGGCCCATTACACCGGGCACCTGACCTTGGCGCAGGACCTGCAGCGCTACCACCTCGGGCGCGATGGGTTGCTGGTGGCCGTCTCGGCTTGAGATTGCCTTGGCCGCTTTGCGGCCCATTCGCGGGCAAGCCGGGGCGCCGAACCGCCGCTCCCACCAGTAGCGCACAGGCCTTGGGCGCGACGCGGTTCCTGTGGAAGCGGCGGTTCGGCGCCCCGACTTGCCCGCGAAGGGCTGCGCAGCAGCCCCTACAGCGCGTCGTTATGCCGCCAGGCGCCCGCTGGCGATCGCCTCCGACGCCGCCAGCATGGCCCGCAGCAACACTGCGCAACCCGCCGCCAGATCCTCCGGCGTGGCGTTCTCGATCTCGTTGTGGCTGATGCCATTTTCGCAAGGCACGAAGATCATCCCCGCCGGCCCCAGTTCGGCGAGGAAGATCGCGTCATGCCCTGCCCCGCTGACAATGTCCATGTGCGGCAGGCCCAGCGCCTGTGCCGACTCGCGCACGGCATCGACGCAACCGCGGTCGAAGTACAGCGCCGGGAAGTCCGCCGTGGGCACCAGTTCATGGCTCAGGCCATGCTTGGCGCACGTCGCCTCGATCACCGCGCGCACCTCGGCGATCATCGCCTCCAGCTGATCGCCTTCCAGGTGACGGAAGTCCAGGGTCATGCGCACCTCGCCCGGGATCACGTTGCGCGAACCGGGGTAGGCCTGCAGGCAACCGACCGTGCCACAGGCATGGGGTTGGTGCGCGTGGGCGGTGCGGTTGACCGCTTCGACCACGGCAGCGGCACCCACCAGGGCGTCCTTGCGCAGGTGCATCGGGGTCGGGCCGGCGTGGGCTTCGACACCGCGCAGGGTCAGGTCGAACCACTTCTGCCCCAGTGCACCAAGGACTACACCGATGGTCTTGGCCTGATCCTCCAGGATCGGCCCCTGTTCGATATGCGCTTCAAAATAGGCACCGACCGGGTGGCCAAGCACCGCTCGCTGCCCAGCGTAGCCGATGGCGTTCAGCGCCTCGCCAACCGACACGCCCTGGGCATCACGCTTGGCCAGGGTTTCTTCCAGGGTGAACTTGCCGGCGAATACACCTGAACCCATCATGCAGGGGGCAAAACGCGACCCTTCTTCGTTGGTCCACACCACCACTTCCAGCGGTGCCTCGGTCTCGATGCCCAGGTCATTGAGAGTACGCAGCACCTCCAGCCCGGCCATGACCCCGAAACAGCCATCGAACTTGCCGCCAGTGGGCTGGGTGTCGATATGGCTGCCGGTCATCACCGGTGGTAGTTTGGGGTTACGCCCAGGGCGACGGGCGAAGATATTGCCCACTGCATCGATGCTGACGCTGCAACCGGCAGCCTCGCACCATTCGACGAACAGGTCGCGGGCCTGGCGGTCGAGGTCGGTCAACGCCAGCCGACAGACGCCCCCTTTGGCCGTGGCGCCCAGGCGGGCAAGCTCCATCAGCGATTGCCAAAGGCGTGCGCTGTCGACGTGGCGCTCGGTGGATTTCAGCACATGCTGGGTTGGGCTCATGGTGTTTCTCCTCAGGCATTTTTATTGGTTTGTACTGGCGCGATTGCCGGCCCGCGCACCGCCACGCCACCCAGGGCGTAGTACAGCGCCCCACCCAGCAGCGACCCGGTGAACCAGCCATAGTCGTAGAACCAGCTGAAACTGCTGTTGCCGATGGCCAGCACGGTCAGCGCCACCGGCAAGGCGAAGGCGGCAAAGCCCGCCAGGTTCCACGCCGGGTACACGTCATCGCGGTACAGGCCGGCCAGGTCCAGCTGCTGGCGGCGGATCAGGAAGTAGTCCACCACCATGATCCCGGCGATCGGCCCGAGCAGGCTGGAGTAGCCCAGCAACCAGTTGGAATAGACGCTCTCCAGGCTCAGGTCGGAAACGATCCAGCCAAGCTTCTTCAGCAGTTCGTGGCCCATCAGTGCAAGGCCGATCAAACCAGTCAGCCACACCGCGCGGGTGCGCCCGATCAGGCGCGGGGCGATGTTCTGGAAGTCGTTGGTCGGCGAGACGATATTGGCCGCGGTATTGGTCGACAGCGTGGCGATCACGATCAGCGCCATGGCCAGCGCCACCCAGCCTGGGCTGTGGATCTTGCCGATCAGGCTGACCGGGTCCGACACTGTCTCGCCCACCAGCGAGGCGGAAGCTGCGGTCATGATCACGCCCAGCGAAGCGAACAGGAACATGGTCAGCGGCAGGCCGAAAACCTGCCCGAGGATCTGGTCCTTCTGGCTCTTGGCATAGCGGCTGAAGTCGGGAATGTTCAGCGACAAGGTGGCCCAGAAACCCACCATGGCCGTGAGACCTGCGCAGAAGTAACCGACCACGCTGGCACCTTCCGGGCGCTTGGGTGGCTGCGCCAGCAACTCGGTCATCGACATGTGCGGCAAGGCCCAGAACAACAGGCCGAAGCCGACCGCGACCAGCAGCGGGGCCGACAGTGTCTCCAGCCATTTGATCGACTCGGCACCGCGCAGCACCACCCACAGGTTCAGTGCCCAGAAGATCATGAAACCGATCACCTCGCCGGTCCCTCCCAGCGATTTCCAGCCCTCGAAAATCGAGCCGAGGAACAGGTGGATGGCCAGGCCGCCGAACATGGTCTGGATGCCGAACCAGCCACAGGCCACCACCGCACGGATCAGGCAGGGCACGTTGGAACCCAGGATGCCGAACGACGAGCGCAGCAGCACGGGGAACGGGATGCCGTACTTGGTGCCGGGGAAGGCGTTGAGGGTCAGCGGGATGAGCACGATGAGGTTGGCCAGCAGAATCGCCAGCAGGGCCTCACCCACGCTCAGGCCAAAGTAGGCCGTGAGCACGCCGCCCAGGGTGTAAGTGGGCACGCAGATGGACATGCCCACCCACAGCGCGGTGATGTGCCATTTGTTCCAGGTGCGCTGGTGCACTTGGGTCGGCGCGATGTCGTGGTTGTAGCGCGGGCTGTCGAGGACGTCACTGCCTGCGGACAGCTCGAACAGGCCTGCCTGCTCGATCACTTCCGATCTGCTCTGTTGCATGGGGCCTTCTCCAGATTTCTTCTAGTTGTTTGCTCATCGGGCTAACGCGATGGCCGGAGTACACACACCACCAGTACTGCTCCTCCGGTCCGGCCTGGCGGTTGTGGCCGTACTCAAAATGCGTGCCGGGTCGGCTTGCGCCCACCCGGCCGGCCGCCGCCGACCGGAGGTAATCAACTGATCTGCAAAGCATTGTTGCGCGGCAGGCGCGGGCACGGTTATTCCCTCGCCTGCCGCTTGCGCCACCTTGGGCCGGCCCTGGCCCCTGCAACAGGTTTCAAACTGGTGCAGCCTGGTTTTTCATCGGCGCGGCCTGCGCCTCGAAGCCAGGAATCAAGCAGCTGATTTTGCATGGAAAATCTTGACCAATTTGGCTTCTTGTCAAGTGCGTCAAAATGGTGAAAGGCCTCACCATTTTGGTGATCACGTCAATTATTCGTTATATATCAACAATTTAGTAAACGAATAAACCTGTAAATTATTTTCTTGAACAATCCCGAATCTGCATCTAGATTCCATTCTTGTCAGGTCTGACAGGATTAACACCCGTCCTCCAGCCACTGGCACATAACAATTTCAAGAACCGGCGCAGACCGGTCAGCCTGCGAGGAAGACGGCATGTCCCTGTTGATCCGTGGCGCCACCGTGGTTACCCATGAAGAGAGCTATCCCGCCGATGTCCTGTGTGTCGATGGCCAGATCCGCGCCATCGGCAAAGACCTCGAAGCCCCTACCGATTGCCAGATCCTCGATGGTAGCGGCCAGTACCTGATGCCCGGCGGCATCGACCCACACACCCACATGCAGCTGCCCTTCATGGGCACGGTCGCCAGCGAAGACTTCTTCAGCGGCACTGCAGCAGGACTGGCCGGTGGCACTACCTCGATCATCGACTTCGTCATCCCCAACCCGCAGCAGTCGCTGCTGGACGCCTTCCACACCTGGCGCGGCTGGGCACAGAAGAGCGCGTCCGACTACGGCTTCCACGTCGCCATCACCTGGTGGAGCGAACAGGTCGCCGAGGAAATGGGCGAGCTGGTGAACCAGCATGGGGTCAACAGCTTCAAGCACTTCATGGCCTACAAGAACGCCATCATGGCGGCCGACGACACCTTGGTGGCCAGCTTCGAGCGCTGCCTGCAACTGGGTGCGGTGCCCACCGTGCATGCCGAGAACGGCGAGCTGGTCTACCACCTGCAACAGAAACTGTTGGCCCAGGGCCTGACAGGGCCGGAGGCGCACCCGCTGTCGCGCCCGTCACAAGTCGAAGGCGAAGCCGCCAGCCGCGCCATCCGCATTGCCGAAACCATCGGCACCCCGCTGTACGTGGTGCATATCTCCAGCCGTGAGGCGCTGGACGAAATCACCTACGCCCGGGCCAAGGGCCAGCCGGTGTATGGCGAAGTGCTGCCGGGCCATCTGCTGATCGACGACAGCGTCTACCGCAACCCGGACTGGGCGACTGCCGCGGGCTACGTGATGAGCCCGCCGTTCCGCCCGCGCGAGCACCAGGAAGCACTGTGGCGCGGCCTGCAATCGGGCAACCTGCACACCACCGCCACCGACCACTGCTGCTTCTGCGCCGAGCAGAAAGCCATGGGCCGTAACGACTTCAGCCGCATCCCCAACGGCACCGCAGGCATCGAGGACCGCATGGCGGTGCTGTGGGACGCCGGGGTCAACAGCGGGCGCCTGTCGATGCACGAGTTCGTTGCGCTGACCTCGACCAACACCGCGAAGATCTTCAACCTGTTCCCGCGCAAAGGCGCCATCCGCGTCGGCGCCGATGCCGACCTGGTGCTGTGGGACCCGCAGGGCACACGCACCATTTCCGCCCAGACCCACCACCAGCGGGTCGACTTCAACATCTTCGAAGGCCGCACCGTGCGCGGCATCCCCAGCCACACCATCAGCCAGGGCAAGGTGCTCTGGGCCGATGGCGACCTACGTGCCGAGCCTGGCGCCGGTCGTTACGTGGAGCGGCCAGCCTACCCCTCGGTGTACGAGGTATTGGGCCGGCGCGCCGAGCAACAGCGCCCGACACCCGTTCAGCGCTGACCTGTCCCGCATTGCCGTACCGGCCCTCAGAGGCCGGGCGGCGCCGTATTGCCGTTGACTGCCACAACCAAAAAGAAAAGAGAGGCTACAACCGTGATCGATGCCCTGAACCATTTGCCGCGCCCTCGCGCCGGCAGCGACCAATTGGCCGAGCGTTTCACCGACCTGGCCCCGCCGCTCACCGCCCGCCAGGCCGCCGTCGAAAGCGCCCGCTGCCTGTATTGCTACGACGCCCCGTGCGTGAATGCCTGCCCGAGCGAAATCGACATTCCGTCGTTCATCCACCGCATCAGCGACGAGAACCTGCAAGGCGCCGCCGAGCGCATTCTGTCGGCCAACATCCTCGGCGGCAGCTGCGCCCGAGTGTGCCCTACCGAGATTCTCTGCCAGCAAGCGTGCGTGCGTAACAACGCCCAGGAATGCGCCCCCGTGCTGATCGGTCAGCTGCAGCGCTACGCCCTGGACAATGCCGATTTCAGCGAGCACCCGTTCAAGCGCTCGCCCGCCACCGGCAAGCGCATCGCCGTGGTCGGCGCCGGCCCGGCCGGGCTGTCCTGTGCCCATCGTCTGGCCATGCACGGCCATGATGTGGTGGTGTTCGAAGCCTGCGACAAAGCTGGCGGCCTCAACGAGTACGGTATCGCCCGCTACAAGCTGGTGGACGACTATGCCCAGCGCGAAGTGCAATTCCTGCTCGGCATCGGTGGCATCGAGATACGTCATGGCCAGCGCCTGGGCACCAACCTGAGCCTGGGCGAGTTGCGCGACCAGTACGACGCAGTGTTCCTCGGCCTGGGCCTGAACGCCGTGCGCCAACTCGGCCTGGCCGATGAAGAAGCCCCTGGCCTGCTCGCCGCCACCGCGTACATCCGCGAACTGCGCCAGGCCGATGACCTTGCGCAACTGCCCCTGGCCGACCGCTGCCTGGTGATCGGCGCTGGCAACACCGCCATCGACATGGCCGTGCAGATGAGCCGCCTGGGCGCCCGCGACGTCAACCTGGTGTATCGCCGCGGCCATGCCGACATGGGAGCCACCGGCCACGAGCAGGACATCGCCAAGGCCAACCAGGTGCGCCTGCACACCTGGGCCCGCCCCGACGCCGTGCTGCTCGATGACGACGGCCGCGTACGTGGCATGCGCTTCATGCGTACGGAACTGGCCGACGGCCGCCTGCGTGACACCGGTGAAACCTACGAGCTGGCCGCCGACGCCATTTTCAAAGCCATCGGCCAACGCTTCGACGACACCAGCCTCGGCGACCCAGTCGCCGCGCAACTGGCGCGCGACGGCGAACGTATCCGCGTCGACGACAACATGCGCACCAGCCTGGCGGGCGTCTATGCCGGCGGCGACTGCACCGCGCTGGGCCAGGACCTCACCGTCCAGGCCGTGCAACATGGCAAGCTGGCCGCCGAAGCCATCCATGCCCAACTCATGCTCAATGTGGAGGCAGCATAAATGGCCGACCTGTCCATCGAATTTGCCGGCATCAAGGCACCCAACCCCTTCTGGCTGGCCTCTGCGCCACCGACCGACAAGGCCTACAACGTGGTCCGCGCCTTCGAGGCCGGCTGGGGCGGTGTGGTCTGGAAGACCCTGGGCGAGGACCCGGCGGCGGTCAACGTGTCTTCACGTTACTCCGCGCACTTTGGCCCCAACCGCCAGGTACAGGGCATCAACAACATCGAGCTGATCACTGACCGTTCGCTGGAGATCAACCTGCGGGAAATCACCCAGGTGAAGAAGGACTGGCCGGACCGCGCACTGATCGTGTCGCTGATGGTGCCGTGCGTGGAGGCGTCGTGGAAGTTCATCCTGCCGCTGGTGGAAGCCACCGGGGCTGATGGCATCGAACTGAACTTCGGCTGCCCGCACGGCATGCCCGAGCGCGGCATGGGCGCGGCGGTTGGCCAGGTGCCGGAATACGTGGAGATGGTTACCCGCTGGTGCAAGACGCATTGCTCGCTGCCGGTGATCGTCAAGCTCACACCGAACATCACCGACATCCGCCAGTCGGCCCGTGCGGCCCATCGCGGCGGAGCGGATGCGGTGTCGCTGATCAATACCATCAACTCGATCACCAGCGTCGACCTGGACCGCATGGTCGCCCATCCTATCGTTGGCGATCAGAGCACCCACGGGGGTTACTGCGGCTCAGCGGTCAAGCCGATTGCCTTGAACATGGTCGCCGAAATCGCCCGCGACCCGGAAACCCGCGGGCTGCCGATCTGCGGCATTGGCGGTATCGGCAACTGGCGCGATGCCGCCGAGTTCATCGCGCTGGGCAGCGGTGCGGTGCAGGTTTGCACGGCGGCGATGTTGCATGGCTTCCGCATCGTCGAGGACATGAAGGATGGCCTGGCGCGCTGGATGGACCAGCACGGGCAACGCAACCTCGAGGCGTTCCGCGGGCAAGCGGTGGGGCACACGACCGACTGGAAGTACCTGGATATCAACTACAAGTCGGTGGCGCATATCGACCAGGAGGCGTGCATTGGTTGTGGGCGTTGCCACATTGCCTGCGAAGACACCTCGCACCAGGCGATTGCCAGCACGCTGAAAGCTGACGGGACGCATGCCTACAGCGTGATCGAGGACGAATGCGTGGGCTGCAACCTGTGCCAGATCACCTGCCCGGTGGAGAACTGCATCGAGATGGTCGCGCAGGATACCGGCAAGCCTTACCTGAACTGGACCCAGGACCCTCGCAACCCCTACCGCGAGGCCAGCTGAAGCACCTGGCCCGCCTGACGCGGCCCCTTGTAGGAGCGCGTCAACCTGCGACGCCGCTTCATGGCTCCAGCCCGATCCCGCGCAGGATCACACTGGTCACTGTCTGCACGGCGCTCTCGAACGCCCTGTCGGACAGTGGCTGACCTTCGTTCAGTAACGTTACCTGGTAGCCAAAGTCGGCATAGTGCTGTGTCGACGCCCAGATCATGTAAAGCAGTGCCGAAGGCTCCACCGGCAGAATGCGCCCCTGCGCCACCCAGCGGCGGATCTTGTCTTCCTTGAGCTTTGCCCAGGGCACCAGGCTCTCGGCCAGGTTCACGCCCAGCACCGGCGCCCCATGCAGCATTTCCTCGGCCCAGATCTTCGAGCCCAGCGGCCGTGAACGCGAGTGGCCCATCTTGGCGCGGATGTAGCTGGTCAGCACCACCCGCGGGTCGTCGAAGTTTTCGAAGCACAGCGCGTCCTGCTTCCACACATCCAGCAGGTCCTGCAACACGGCGCGGAACAGTTCGTCCTTGGTGCTGAAGTAGTAATGAAGGTTGGAACGTGGCAGTTCGGCCTGTTCGGCGATGTCGCCCATGGACGTGGCGCCATAGCCCTTTTCGGCAAAGACCTTTTCGGCGGCGACCAGGATCTTCTCGATATTGCGACGGCGGATTTCGATCTTGTGGTTGGCCATCAGGCTTGGGCCGTCCATACAGCCAGCTCATACCCGTCCGGGTCGATGAATTGGAAGCGCCGGCCACCCGGGAAGGCAAAAGTCGCCCGGCTGATTGTTGCCCCGGCCGCTTCGAGCCGCTGTTGCGTGCCCTCCAGGTCGTCGGCATACAGGATGACCAATGGCCCACCCGGCCGTACCGCCTCGCCGGTGGTGAAGCCGCCGGTCAAGCGATCATCGCTGAACTCGGTGTAGGTCGGCCCGTAGTCGGTGAAGCGCCAGCCGAACACGCTGCCGTAGAACGCCTTGCTCCGTGCGATGTCGCTGACGTTGAACTCGATATTGTCGATCTGCCGATCATGGCCACGAACGCTCATGCGTGCTCCTTGCCGAATGGGATTGAGCTAGTCTACTCCGACAATGTCGGCGAAAGGGCCGTCTCGGTTGGAGGCTCACCCACACCTTGCCCTGTCGCGCACCGGGCACTGTGCCCGGTGCAGGTTCAGCGCGGTATTGATGATGCCGATATGGCTGAACGCCTGGGGGAAATTGCCGAGCATGCGCTTGCCGGCAGGGTCGTACTGCTCGGCCAGCAGGCCGACGTCATTGCACAGGCCGGTGAGCTGTTGGTACAGCGCCTGCGCCTCGGCCTCGCGCCCCAGCAGCACATACACATCAGCCAGCCAGAACGAGCACACCAGGAAGGTGCCCTCCCCCGGCGTCAGCCCGTCGCTGCAGCTGTCGCTGTCGTAGCGCATCAGCAGGCCGTTCTTCAGCAGGCGTTGCTCGATCTGTGCCAGGGTGCGCTGAAAACGCGGATCCTCTGCCGGCAGGAAGCCGGTCAGGGCGATCTGCAACAGGCTGGCGTCCATCTCGGCCGAGCCATAGGCCTGGACGAAGTGTTGGCCGCTGGCATCGAGCCCGCGCGCACAGACCTCCCGATGAATCTCGTCGGCGACCTGCCGATAGTGGCGGCCATGCTCGCGGCCTTCCTCTGTGGTGTCAGCCAGCCCCGCCGCGCGGTCGAAGGCGACCCAGGCCATGACCTTGGAATGGACGAAATGCTGACGGCCCCCGCGCACTTCCCACAGCCCTTCGTCAGGCTCGCGCCAGATACGCTCGACGTAGGGCAGGATCAACCGGGAGATCGCCGCACTGCGCGGGTGGCGCGGCAGGCCGCCCTTGATCGCCTGGCTCATGGCGTCAGCCAGTTCGCCGTAGATATCCAGCTGCACTTGTCCGGCAGCCGCATTGCCGACCCGCACTGGCTGCGAGTGTTCGTAGCCGGCCAGCCACGGCAAGGTGTATTCCTGCAAGTCACGCTCGCCGGCCAGGCCGTACATGATCTGCATCTGTTCGGGGTTGCCGGCCACCGAGCGCAATAGCCATTCACGCCAGGCCTGGGCTTCATCGAAGTAGCCGAGGTTCATGAAGGCCAGCAAGGTCATGGTGGCGTCGCGCAGCCAGCAGAAGCGGTAATCCCAGTTGCGTTCGTGGCCAATGCGTTCGGGCAGCGAGGTGGTGACCGCTGCGACGATGCCACCCGTGGGCGCGTAGGTCATGGCCTTGAGGGTGAGCAGCGAGCGGCGCACCAGGCCGGTATTAGGGCCGACGTCCGGGCAACGGTCGGCAAACGCCTGCCAGTGCGTGAGTGTGTGTTGCAGTGCCTGGTCGATATCGCAGTCGGGCTGCACCGGCACGTGCGAGGGCTGGTGTCGCAAGCTGAAGATCTGCCGCTCGCCGGCACCCACGCGAAAACGTGCGACGGTGTGGTGGTCGAGGCCGTGAGGCTCCACGCTGCTGCACAGGATCAGGCGGTCAGGGCCGGCGACCGCGCTGAGCGTCAACGGGTCGATCATCTCGACCCAGGGGACGCTGCGACCGTAGTCGAAGCGCAGCACCAGGTCCATTTCGAAGTGAGTCTCGCCGGACAACCCCTCGACGATGCGCACCACCGAGTTGACCTCGTCCAGCGGCATGAAGTCGAGCACGCGGGCGCGGCCACTGACAGTGACCCAGGTGGTTTCCAGCACCAGGGTGTCGCCCAGGTACTGGCGGCGGGTGTGCTCGACGGGGTCGCTGGGCGCCAGGCGCCAGCGGCCGTTCTCTTCGTTGCCCAGCAGCGCGGCGAACACCGCCGGGGCGTCGAAACGCGGCATGCACAACCAGTCGATCGAGCCGTCGCGGCTGACCAGGGCGGCGCTGCGGCAGTTGCCGAGCAGCGCGTAGTCTTCGATGTGGGCGGGCATTGCACCTCCTTTTCAAAGGCTGCCTGCTCGGGCCTCTTCGCGGGTAAACCCGCTCCCACAGGGATATCACTTTCTCAGGTCAGTGATGTACCTGTGGAACCCGCTCCCACAGGGATATCACTTTCTCAGGTCAGTGATGTACCTGTGGGAGCGGGTTTACCCGCGAAGAGGCCCGAGCAGGCAACACAGCACTGTCATCCAAGCTTGTGCCACTCGCGCTTGTCGCGGGTCAGCAATTCATTGCCCGCTTCAGGGCCATCCTCGCCCGCCGGGTACTCATGCACCTCGCCCCCCTGGGCCCAGGCATCGAGAAACGGCTGCACCGCGCGCCAGCCGTTCTCGATGTTGTCGGCCCGTTGGAACAGGGTCTGGTCGCCGGTCAGGCAGTCATAGATCAGCGTTTCGTAGCCGGTGGCCGGGGTCATCTTGAAGAAGTCCTTGTAGGCAAAGCCCAGCTCGACGTTCTCCATCACCAGCTCCGGCCCCGGCCGCTTGGCCTGCAGGTCGAACCACATGCCTTCGTTTGGCTGGATCTGGATCTTCAGGTAGTTGGGCTTGGGCCGCTCCAGCTCCGATTCGCGAAACTGCGCGTACGGCGCCGGCTTGAAGCAGATGGCGATCTCGGTATCGCGCACGCTCATGCGCTTGCCGGTACGCAGGTAGAACGGCACCCCGGCCCAGCGCCAGTTGTCGATCATCACCTTGAGCGCCACATAGGTTTCGGTCTGGCTGTCGGCTGCGACGTTGTTTTCCTGGCGATACCCCGGCAGGCGCTTGCGGCCCTGATGGCCAGCCGTGTACTGGCCACGCACGGAATTCTTCAGGGCCATTTTCGCCGACCAGGGGCGGATGGCACCGATCACCTTGGCCTTCTCGCCCCGCACGGCATCGGCGCCGAACGCCGCCGGCGGCTCCATGGCGACCATCGCCAGCAGCTGGAACAAGTGGTTGGGCACCATGTCGCGCAGCGCGCCGGTGTTGTCGTAGAACGCACCGCGGGTTTCCACGCCAACCGTCTCGGCGGCAGTGATCTGCACATGGTCGATGTAGTGGTTGTTCCAGAACGACTCGAACAGACCGTTGGAGAAGCGGCTGACCAGAATGTTCTGCACCGTTTCCTTACCCAGGTAATGGTCGATGCGGTAGATCTGCCGTTCGCTCATCACTTTGAGCAGGCAGGCGTTGAGCGCCTCGGCACTGGCCAGGTCGGTGCCGAAGGGCTTTTCCACCACCACCCGGCGAAAGCCACCGGCAGACTCGTCGAGCAGGCCGGCCTCGCCCAGGCGCTGGGCCACTTCCGGGAAGAAGCGTGGTGAGGTGGCCAGGTAGAAGATGGCGTTACCGTGGCTCGTCTTGTCGATACGCTTGGCCAGCGCCGCATAGGTGGCAGGGTCGAGGAAGTCGCCAGTCTGGTAGTCCAGGCGTTTGGCCAGACGCGCCCAGAGCTTTTCATCCAGGCACTTGGCAGCGCCCTCACCGCCCTTGTCACGTTCCTGCATGAAGTCATGCAGGCGCTCGGCAAATTCATCGGCCGTGGCCGCGTTGTGGTCGACGCCGACGATGCGCAGGTTGCGGTCCAGCAAGCCGTCGCGGCTGAGGTTGTAAAGCGCCGGCATCAGCAGGCGCTTGACCAGGTCACCGTTGGCGCCAAACAGGAACAGCGTGCAGGGCGGAGCAGCAGGAATGGTCTGTTTGCTCATCAGTCTTTTTTCTCGACGTGACCACCGAAGCCCAGGCGCATGGCCGAAAGGATCTTGTCGCCGTAGGTGCCCTGCTGCTGACGCGAGCGGAAGCGGGCGAACAGTGCGCTGGACAGCACAGGTACCGGCACTGCCTGCTCGACAGCGGCATCGATGGTCCAGCGGCCTTCGCCACTGTCGGACACCGAGCCACTGAACTGCGCCAGCTGTGGGTCAGCCACCAGCGCATCGGCAGTGAGGTCGAGCAGCCACGAGGTGACCACGCTGCCGCGGCGCCACACTTCGGCAATCTCGGCGACGTTGAGGTCGAAGCGCTGGTCTTCCGGCAGCTCGTTGCCACCTTTGCTGCGCAGCAGGTCGAAGCCTTCGGCATAGGCCTGCATCAGGCCGTATTCGATGCCGTTGTGCACCATTTTCACGTAGTGCCCGGCGCCAGGTGGGCCGGCATGGATATAACCGTGCTCGGCGCGCTCATGCTCACCGCTGCGGCCGTGGGTGCGCGGAATCTCGCCCACGCCCGGCGCCAGTGCCTTGAACAGCGGCTCCAGGCGCTCGAACACATCCTTCTCGCCGCCGATCATCATGCAGTAGCCACGGTCCAGGCCCCAGACACCACCAGAGGTGCCGACATCCAGGTAATGCAGCCCGCGCCTGGCCAGTTCGGCGGCGCGGCGCATGTCGTCCTTGTAGAAGGTATTGCCGCCATCGATGATCGCATCACCCGGCTCCAGCAGCTCGGCCAGCTGGGCGATGGTCTGCTCGGTAGGCTCGCCGGCTGGCAGCATCACCCACACCGCGCGCGGCGCCTTGAGCTTCTGCACCAGCGCGCCGAGGTCGTGGGCACCTTGGGCGCCCTCGCCCTCCAGCCCAACGATGGCATCACGGTTACGGTCATGGACCACGGTGCGGTGGCCGGCGCGCATCAGCCGCCTTGCGATATTGCCGCCCATGCGGCCCAGCCCGACGATTCCCAATTGCATGAGCCGATGCTCCCCTTTCGAAATGGATGACAAACACAGTTCAACTTTTCAGATTAGTCCAGCACGACGCACGAGGGTTCAGCGACGAACGGCGCGACAACGTTAAACAAAAAAGTTCCCATGGGCGGCGAAAGAATTCAGAATGCGCGCCGCGTGAAGCGTCTACGCTTTAACTGTCACCAGCCAAAACCGCGAGGTGTGCTCATGGGTACCTTGATGCCTGCTACTCCAACCCAGACCCTCTATGTCTCCGTGCGCCGCGATGAACTGCGCAAGTTGAAAGACGAACGTGACCAGTTGCGCCAACAGGTCGCACAGTTGCACATGCTGCTGGAACAGGCACGTAGCGACGGTAAAAACGTCAGCCTCTGATTCATCCCTCCCTCGGTGGGAGCTTCATGGCTCCCACGCGGCCCGTCAGCCGATCTCTCGAATTTCACCGGGCAACATAAAGCATTTCCTATGGTTCAGCGCCTGGGTGCCTTATAGGGTGCACAACGCCACGGCCTCATCCTGGGGCCTGCCTGCCGCGGACCTCAGCATGAAAATCGCGTATTACTGCCTGCCTCTGGCCCTCTTCAGCATTACTACCCTGCCCCTGCAAGCCGCTGCGCAAAGTTGCCAGCAAGCCACCAAGCAACAGGCACTTGACCTGTTCGAACAGTGGAACGACAGCCTCAAGAGCGGCGACCCTCAACAGGTTGCCCGCCTCTACCAGGAAGATGCCCTGCTTCTGCCCACCGTTTCGAAAAAGCCGCGCCTCACCGAACAAGAGCGCGTCGACTATTTCAGCCAGTTCCTCGCCGACAAGCCGAGCGGCAAGCTCGATACCCATTACTTCGACGCCGCCTGCAATACGGCGACACTGGCCGGTCTCTACACGTTTGACTTTGCCGCTACCGGCAAGCAGGTGGCCGCACGCTACAGCTTTACCTACCGCTGGGACGGCCAGCAATGGCTGATCAGCCATCATCACTCCTCACTACTGCCTTCAGGTTGAGTTCAACACCGTGGGGCACGCGCCCCACAACGGTGCACAAAGGCCCATCCCATGCTGCACATTGATGCCCACCAGCGCCTTCCGATTCATCTCTACGATGCCCCAACACATTCAGTGACACTCGCCAACGTTTGCGTCTAGCTCAGGTCATAACGAAAGTGACCAGCGGGTCACCTTTTTATCGCCGGCTCTCCTACACTCAGGTTTCGGCCCGCCATTTGCTCAGAGGAAGAGCAACGTAAAAAAGTCGAACTTTTGGAAATGGTGGCGGGTCATCAAGTAAGTAGGCCAGACGCAAAAGGACTTCCTTCGCACGGCCGCCTACCCCAACCAGTCCAATCGCCTTCGGCCGGAATGCTGATCGCATTGTGCCTGTGCGCACGACTTCGGGGCATGGATAGCTTCACGCAACTAAAGAAACAGAGAGAACCAGCACGAGATATAGCAACGGGTGCCAGCACCCGGCCAACACATAGGGACGGAAAGAAGTATGATCAGTGCCGCTGTCGAGCCTCACGTAGATTCATTCAAACCGGACAACCGCGAGCCGCTCACCCCGGACTTCGCCAAGACAGGCACGGCACCCGGCGCCCAGCGCCAGCACAACCCGAACAAGCGCAAGATCCTGTTCGTCACATCCGAGATAGCCGACCTGGTCAAGACCGGTGGCCTGGGTGACGTTTCGGCGGCACTCCCACGCGCCTTGGCGCACCTGCACGATGTACGGGTGCTGATCCCTGGCTACCGCCAGGTCATGGAAAGCGACAACCCCATTCATATCGTCGGCGAGCTCGGCGGCCATGCCGCCCTGCCACCGTGCAAGATCGGCCGCATGGACATGGTCGATGGCCTGGTCATCTATGTACTGATCTGCCCGGAGCTGTACCAGCGCGACGGCACTCCCTATGGTGCCAACAACGGTCGCGACTGGCCGGACAACCACATTCGTTTCGCCCGCCTGGGCCTGGCCGCAGCCGAGATCGCTGCTGGCGAAGGCAAGATCCACTGGCAGCCCGAAGTGGTGCACGCCCACGACTGGCCCGCAGGCCTGGCACCGGCCTACATGCACTGGCGCGGGCTGAACACGCCGACCCTGTTCACCATCCACAACCTGGCCTATCAGGGCGTCTACAGCCGCGGCTGCAGCCCAGAGTTGGCGATTCCCGACCATGCCATGCAACAGGAAGGCATGGAGTTCTACGGCAAACTGTCGTTCCTCAAGGCAGGCCTTGCCTACTCCAGCCACATCACCACCGTCAGCGCCACCTACGCCCAGGAAATCACCACCCCTGAGTTCGGCTGCGGACTCGACGGCTTCCTTGCCAGCAAGGCCCAGCAGGGCCTGCTCGGCGGCATCCCCAACGGCATCGACGAGAGCTGGGACTCGGCCACCGACAAGCACCTGCAGCACAATTTCAGCATCAACGACTGGGACGGCAAGGCACGCAATACCGCCGAAGTGCGCAAACTGTTCGAACTGGAGCCGTCCGAAGGGCCGCTGTTCGCTGTGGTCTCGCGGCTGGTCTATCAGAAGGGCCTGGACCTGACCTTGGGCGTTGCCGACTACATCGTCGAACAAGGTGGGCAAATCGCGATCATCGGCCGCGGCGAGCCAGAAGAAGAGCAGGCCATGCGCGAGCTGGCGTTGCGTCACCCGGGGCAGATCGGGGTGCGTATCGGCTTCAACGAAACCGACGCCCGGCGCATGTTCGCTGGCAGCGACTTCCTGCTGATGCCCTCGCGCTACGAGCCTTGCGGCCTGAGCCAGATGTACGCGCAGCGCTTCGGCTCGCTGCCGGTGGCGCGCAATACAGGCGGCTTGGCCGACACCATCGAGAACGGCGTCACCGGCTTCCTGTTCGATGAGTCGACCGTCGAGAGCTACAGCGAAGCGCTGAGCCGTGCTTTCTATATCTACCGCAAGAAGGACCTGCTCAATGCCATGCGCTGCCTGTCGATGACCCAGCCGTTCAACTGGTGCCAGGCGGTGGAACCCTATGCGCGCCTCTATGAGGACCTGGTCAAGCAGGCACAACTGAGCTACTGAACGGGGGTTTGAAGATGCACAGGCATGGCGCACACCTTCTGGACGCCACGTCGGCGCGCTTCGCCCTGTGGGCGCCCGATGCGCGCAGCGTGAGCGTGGAACTGGAGCAGCAGCCCGCCATCGAGCTGCTCCCCGAGGACGACGGCTGGTACACGGGGGTTGCCCCGTGCCAGGCCGGCGACCGCTATCACTACCGCATCGACGGCAAGCTGCAGGTCGCCGACCCGGCGTCGCGGTACCAGCCCGAGGGCGTGCACGGGCCGAGCCAGGTGGTGGATACCGGCGCCTACGCCTGGCAGCATCCCTGGCAAGGCCGGCCTTGGCACGAAGCTGTGATCCAGGAGCTGCATGTCGGGGTGCTCGATGGCTACCAGGGCGTAGCCCGGCATCTGCCGAGGCTGGCGGAGCTTGGCATCAGTGCCATCGAGCTGATGCCGCTGGGCCAGTTCCCCGGCGAACGCAACTGGGGCTACGACGGCGTACTGCCCTATGCGCCGCAGCATAGCTACGGCAGCCCCGAGCAGCTTTGCGCCCTGGTCGACCACGCCCACGGCCACGGCCTGATGGTGATGATCGATGTGGTCTACAACCACTTCGGCCCGGACGGTAATTACCTGCATCAATACGCCAGCCCGTTCTTCCGCCAGGACCGCCAGACGCCCTGGGGTGCGGCCATCGATTTTCGCCGCAGCGAGGTACGCGAGTACTTCATCCAGAACGCCCTGATGTGGCTGTGCGACTACCGCTGCGATGGCCTGCGCCTGGATGCCGTGCACGCTATCGACCAGCCCGACTTCCTCGTCGAGCTGGCGCAACGGGTACGCGCCGCTGTCGAGCCTGGCCGGCATGTATGGCTGGTGCTGGAGAACGAGCATAACCAGGCTTCGTTGCTCGAACAGGGCTTCGATGCCCAGTGGAACGACGATGGCCACAACGCCTTGCACGTGCTGCTGACCGGGGAAACCGAGGGCTACTACGCCGACTACCAGGAAAAACCCATCGCCAAGCTGGCACGCTGCCTGGCCGAAGGTTTCGTGTTCCAGGGCCAGGCCAACCGCCACGGCACGCCACGCGGCGAAGCCAGCGGGCACCTGGAGCCCAGCGCGTTCGTGCTGTTCCTGCAGAACCATGACCAGATCGGCAACCGCGCCCTGGGCGAGCGGCTGACCCGCCTGTGCCCGCCGGCAGCCTTGCGTGCGGCCACCGGCCTGTTGTTGCTGGCACCGATGATCCCGTTGCTGTTCATGGGCGATGACGATGGCAGCTGCCGGCCGTTCCTGTTCTTCACCGATTTCCATGACCAACTGGCCGATGCCGTGCGCGAGGGCCGGCGCGGCGAGTTCGCCCACTTCAAGGCATTCGCCGACCCCGAGCAGCGCGAACACATACCCGACCCCAATGCCGAACAGACCTTCGAGGCTTCGCGGCCGCAGAACAAGGAGGTCATCGCCGGCTGGCACGGGCTTTATCACCAACTGCTCGACCTGCGCCAACGCCACGTCATCCCCAACCTGCCCGGCAGCCGTGCACTGGGCGCCGAGGTGCTGGGCGACCACGCTCTGACGGCGCGCTGGCGCCTGGGTGACGGCAGCACCCTGCGCATCGACCTGAACCTGGGCACCACGCCCCAGGCGGTCGAACTGCCCGCCGCCGAACAGCGCCTGTTCGACAGCAGCGACACCACCCACCCCGATACCGCGCTGGCCGCCCACAGCTGTGTGGTCAGCCTGCTAGCCCCCGGCCAGGAGAGCCCATGAGCGAAACCGCTTTGCACCGACTGGCCGCCCGTGTGGGGCTGGCCCGCGACTGGATCGACGCCAACAACAGGCCGCAGCAAGTGAGCGACGAGGTACTGCGCAAGGTCCTCGACGGCCTGGGCCACCCCGCCAGCGACGAGCCGGCCATCCAGGCCAGCCTGCGCGCCGTGGAAGCCGCCGAAGACGCTGAGCACCTGCCCCCGCTGATCACCGCCGACCTTGACCAGCCGCTGCCCCTGAAGCGCTACTTCCCGCCCGGCAGTGCAGTGCGCTGCACCCTGGAAAGCAACCGCCTGCAATACCTGACCCTCGATGCCCAAGGCAACCTGCCCGGCGGCCTGCCGGTCGGCTATCACCTGCTGCAGATCAACGACCGCAGTTTCACCCTGGCCGTGGCTCCGCCGCGTTGCCACAGCCTGACTGACGCCGTCGATGAACCCCCGCCACGCTGCTGGGGCCTGGCCGTGCAGCTCTACAGCCTGCGCCGCCCCGGTGATGGCGGTTTTGGCGACTGCCTGGCGCTGGAACAGCTGGCACGCAACGCCGCCGAACGCGGCGCCGATGCCCTGGCGATCAGCCCGATCCATGCCCTGTCTGCCATCGACCAGCAACACTACAGCCCTTACTCACCGTCCAGCCGCCTGCTGCTCAACACCCTGTACGCCAGCCCCGCCGCGCTGCTCGGCGAGCGCGCCGTGCGCCTGGCGATCGAGGCGTGTGGCCTGGAGCAGGTGCTCGAAGACCTTGAGCAGTGCCCGCTGGTGGACTGGCCCCGCGCCGCCGACGCCCGCCTGCGCCTGCTCGAAGCGCTGTACCAGGATTTCAGCCAGGCCGACCACCCGCTGCGCAAGGACTTCGACAGCTTCCGTGAGGCCCGCGGCCAGGCCCTGGAACATCACTGCCGCTTTGAAGTACTACAGGCACAAGCCGTCGAACATGGCTTGGGCGCCGACTGGCGCAACTGGCCCAGCGCCTGGCACGACCCGTACCACCCGGAAGTCGAGGCCTTCGCCAACGCCTACCCGGCCAAGGTCGAGTTCCACGCGTTCTGCCAGTGGCTGGCCGAACGCAGCCTGCAACGTGCCCAGCACGCCGCGCGCAGCAACGGCATGGCGGTCGGCCTGATCGCCGACCTGGCAGTGGGCGCCGATGGCGCCGGTAGCCAGGCCTGGAGCCGCCAGGACGAGCTGCTGGCCAACCTCAAGGTCGGCGCACCGCCCGACATCCTCAACCGCTCGGGGCAGGACTGGGGCATCTGCGCCTTTTCCCCCGAGGGGCTCAAGCGCAACGGCTACCGTGCCTTCATCGAGATGCTGCGGGCCAACCTGGCCCATGCCGGCGGCCTGCGCATCGACCATGTGATGGGCCTGCGCCGCTTGTGGCTGATCCCGCGGGGCTGCACGCCCGCCGAAGGCGCCTATCTGAACTACCCGCTCGAGGACCTGCTGCGCCTGCTGGCCCTGGAGTCGGTGCGCCACCAGGCGATCATCCTCGGCGAAGACCTCGGCACCGTACCCGAAGGCCTGCGCGAGCAGCTGGCTGCCAAGGCCGTGCTGGGCATGCGCGTGCTGCCCTTCGAGCAAACCCAGCCCGGCCACTTCACACCGATCCTCGACTGGCCTGACAACGCCTTGGCTACCACCGGCACCCACGACCTGGCGCCTTTGGCCGGCTGGCTGCAAAGCCGCGACATCGACTGGAGCCACCGCCTGCAACTGCTCGACACCGCCACCGAACTGCACTGGCGCCACGAACGGCAGAAGGAACGCGAAGGCCTGCGCCGCACCCTGGAAGCCAACTATGGTGCACAAGCAGACGACGACGCGCTGATCGATGCCGCCATCCGCTACGTTGGCCATACCCGCGCCCCCTTGGTGCTGATCCCGCTGGAAGACCTGCTCGGCAGCGACGAACAACCCAACCTGCCTGGCACCACCAGCGGTCACCCCAACTGGCGCCGGCGCTTCGCCGCGCCGGTGCGCGAGCTGCTGGATGACGAAGACGCCGCACGGCGCCTTGAACTGCTGGCGCAGGCCCGCGAACAAGCCTGGGAGCGTGACCGATGAAGCCGTTAACCGCGACACTGCGCCTGCAGTTTCACCACGAGTTCAGCCTCGATGACGCCGTACCGCTGGTGCCGTATTTCGCCCAACTGGGCATCAGCCACCTGTATGCCTCGCCGATCCTCAAGGCCCGCGCCGGCTCGCGACATGGTTACGACGTGGTCGATCCGACCTGCGTCAATCCCGAGCTGGGCGGCGAGGCGGCACTGCAGCGGCTGGTGGCCGCGCTGCGCCAGCATGGCATGGGCCTGATTCTCGACACCGTGTCCAACCACATGGCTGTGGGCGGCGCCGACAACCCCTGGTGGCAGAGCCTGCTGGCCTGGGGCCGGCGCAGCCCGTATGCGGAGTTCTTCGACATCCAGTGGCACTCCAGCGACCCGTTGCTGGCCGGCCAGTTGCTGTTGCCGTTCCTCGGCAGCGACTATGGCGCGGCGCTGAAGCATGGCGAAGTCCCGCTGCAATTCGACCAGCAATCGGGTTTGCTGCAAGTCGCCCACCATGAGCACCGCTTCCCGATCTGCCCGCTGGACTATGGCTGGATTCTTGCGCAAAGCCCCGAGCCTGCACTCAAGGCCCTGGCGGAGCATTTCACCGCCTTGCGCGACGCCGCCGAGCCCTTGGCCGATGCCCTGCCCCTGCACGCTGAACTGGCGCGCCTGGTGCGTGAAGGCGCGGACCTGCAATCGGCACTGGCCGCCTTCGACAGCCGCAGCGAAAGCGGCTTCAAGCGCCTGCACCTGCTGCTGGAACGCCAGACCTACCGCCTGGCCAGCTGGCGCACCGCCGCCGATGACATCAACTGGCGGCGCTTCTTCGACATCAACGAACTCGGCGGCCTGCGGGTGGAGCGTGCCGTGGTGTTCGAGGCGACCCACGCCAAGCTGTTCGAGCTGATCGAACGCGGCCTGGTGGACGGCCTGCGCATCGACCATATCGATGGGCTGGCCGACCCGCGCGGCTACTGCCGCAAGCTGCGTCGCCGGGTCGACAGCCTGCTTGCCAAGCGCCCGTTGCATGCAGCCCTGGAACACTTCCCGATCTATGTGGAAAAGATCCTCGGCGCCGACGAACACCTGCACCGCGACTGGCTGACCGACGGCACCACCGGCTACGAATTCATGAACCAGGTCTCGCTGCTGCAGCACGACCCGGCTGGCGAAGCACCTTTGACCGAGTTGTGGGCGATGGTCAGCGAGCGCCCCGACTTCCCCGAGGAAGTGCGCCTGGCGCGCCACCTGGTGCTCAACGCCAGCCTGGCCGGCGACTGCGAATCGGTGGCCCAGGCGCTGTTGCAGGTGGCCCGCGACGACCTGATGACCCGCGACCTGACCCTGGGCGCGATCCGCCGCGCATTGCAGGCACTGGTCGCGCATTACCCGGTGTACCGCACCTACTTCAACGCCTGCGGGCGCCCGGCCGAGGATGAGCAGTTCTTCCAACAGGCCCTGGCCCATGCCCGCCAGGACCTGGGCGAAGCCGACTGGCCGCTGCTCGACCAGCTCGAGCGATGGCTCGGTGGCAAGCCCTGGCGGCAGTTGCCCCCGGGCCGGCCACGCAGGCACCTGCGCCATGCCTGCGTGCGCTTCCAGCAGCTCACCGCCCCCAGCGCCGCCAAGGCCGTGGAGGACACCGCGTTCTACCGGTCGGCACGGCTGCTGTCGCGCAATGACGTCGGCTTCGAGGCCGAGCGGTTCAGCGCCGACACCGAACATTTCCACAACGAAGCCCAGCGCCGCCTGCGCGACTTCCCCGACAACCTGCTGGCCACCGCCACCCACGACCACAAGCGTGGCGAAGACAGCCGCGCACGCCTGGCCGTGTTGAGTGAACGCGGGCCGTGGTTTGCCAGCCGTGTGGAGCACTGGCGCGAGCTGGCTGCACCGCTGCGCAAACAGCTGGACGACGGGGTGGCACCAAGCCCTGGCGACGAGCTGCTGCTGCTGCAGACGCTGCTGGGCAGCTGGCCACTGACCCTCGACCTGCACGACGACAATGCGCTGCGCCAGTACGCCGAACGCATCCGCCAATGGCAGCAGAAGGCCCTGCGCGAAGCCAAGTTGCGCAGCAGCTGGAGCGCGCCGAACGAAGCCTATGAAGCAGCCTGCGCGGCCTATGTCGACGGCCTGCTGCTGCAGCGGGAAAACCAGCAGCTGCGCCAGTCGCTGGCCGATGCCGCGCAGTTGATCGCCTGCCCCGGCGCCCTCAACGGGTTGGTCCAGAGCCTGCTGCGCATGACCGTGCCTGGCGTGCCCGACCTGTACCAGGGTAACGAATACTGGGACTTCAGCCTGGTCGACCCGGACAACCGCCGCGCCGTGGACTACGCTTGCAGGCGCCGCACCCTGGACGATGCCAGCGCGCCCGGCGAGCTGCTGGCGCACTGGCGCGACGGCCGCATCAAGCAGGCCCTGATCGCACGGGTGCTGGACTGCCGCCAGGCCCACGCTGAGCTGTTTCGCCGGGGTGCCTACCTGCCATTGAACGTGCAGGGTCGGCATGCCGATCAGGTCATCGCCTTCGCCCGCCTGGGTGACGGCGAACGCGCCATTGTCGTCGCCCCGCGCCTGGCCAGCGGCCTGCTCGGCGGCGCCACTACACCGTTGATCCCGGCGCAGAACTGGGACGACACCCGGGTGATCCTGCCGTTTGCCTTGTCGCCTGCCAACTCGACTGGACTTTTCTCCAGCGCTGCGGTCAGCCCTTCTAGGGAGCTCCTGTTGAGCGCTTTGCTGGCGGAGTTTCCGGTCAACCTGCTGATACAACAATCTTGAGCATCAGGAGCGTCATGATGAGTGTCGATGAAAAACGAATCCGCGAATTCGCTTACCAGATCTGGGAATCCGAAGGAAAGCCCGCCGGCCAGGAAGACCGCCACTGGGAGATGGCCCGCAAGCTCGCCGAAGCCGAGGCGCTGGCACCCAAGGCGGCACCTCGCAAACGGGCGCCGGCCAAGCCCAAGGCAGCGGCCGAGCCGAAGGCGGCTGCCTTGCCTGGGGCCAGCAAGCCGGTAGCTGCCAAGAAGCCTCGGGCAGTGAAAAAGCCTACGGCTGGGTAAGCCTGCACCGGCCCCTTCGCGGGTAAACCCGCTCCTACAAGGATCGCACCCACCTCACCACAGGAGCAGTGCCTGTGGGAGCGGGTTTACCCGCCAAGAGGCTGGTGCAGGTCCCACGATTTCCCCCCGCAACGGCCATTTCGAGGATAGCCATGAGTCCGCGCACGCCCAAGAAAACCCGCTCCGTCGCCCCGTCGCGCATTCGCGAGGGCATGCCCTTCCCCCTGGGTGCCACCTGGGACGGCCTGGGGGTCAATTTCGCCCTGTTCTCGGCCAACGCCACCAAGGTCGAACTGTGCCTGTTCGACTCTACTGGCGAGCAGGAAATCGAACGCATCGAACTGCCCGAGTACACCGATGAGATCTACCACGGCTACCTGCCCGATGCTCATCCCGGGCTGGTCTATGGCTACCGTGTATATGGGCCATACGAGCCGGAAAACGGGCACCGCTTCAACCCCAACAAACTGCTGATCGACCCCTATGCCAAGCAGCTGGTCGGCAGCTTGAAATGGTCCGAGGCGCTGTTCGGCTACACCATCGGCCACCCCGACGGCGACCTGTCGTTCGATGAGCGCGACAGCGCGCCCTTCGTGCCCAAATGCAAGGTCATCGACCCGGCCTTCACCTGGGGCCGCGACCAGCGTGTGCTGATCCCCTGGGAACGCACGATCATCTACGAAGCCCACACCCGCGGCATCAGCATGCGCCACCCGGCGGTGCCGGAAGCGCTGCGCGGCACCTTCGCCGGCCTTGCCAACGACGAGCTGCTCAAGCACATCAAGGACCTGGGTGTATCGAGCATCGAGCTGTTGCCCATCCATGCCTTCGTCAACGACCAGCACCTGCTGGACAAGGGTTTGAACAACTACTGGGGCTACAACAGCATCGCCTTCTTCGCGCCGCACCCGCGCTACCTCGCCAGCGGCAAGATCGCCGAGTTCAAGGAAATGGTCGCGCACCTGCACGACGCAGGCCTTGAGGTGATCCTCGACGTGGTCTACAACCACACCGCCGAAGGCAATGAGCGCGGCCCAACCCTGTCGATGCGCGGCATCGACAACGCCTCGTACTACCGCCTCATGCCCGATGACAAACGCTACTACATCAACGATTCCGGCACCGGCAACACCCTCGACCTCAGCCACCCGTGCGTGCTGCAGCTGGTCACCGACTCGCTGCGCTACTGGGCCGGCGAAATGCACGTCGATGGCTTCCGCTTCGACCTGGCGACCATCCTGGGGCGTTACCACGACGGCTACAGCGAGCGCCACGGCTTCCTCGTCGCCTGCCGCCAGGACCCGATGCTCAGCCAGGTCAAGCTGATTGCCGAGCCCTGGGACTGCGGCCCAGGCGGCTACCAGGTGGGCAACTTCGCGCCAGGCTGGGCCGAGTGGAACGACCGCTTCCGCGATACCGCACGGGCCTTCTGGAAAGGCGACGAGGGCCAGTTGGCCGACTTTGCCGCACGCATGACCGCCTCAGGCGACATGTTCAACAACCGCGGGCGCCGGCCGTATTCCTCGGTCAATTTCATCACCGCCCACGATGGCTTCACCCTGCGCGACCTGGTTTCGTACAACAGCAAGCACAACGAAGACAACGACGAGAACAACCAGGACGGCACCGACAACAACCTGTCGTGGAACTGCGGCGTGGAAGGCCCTACGGACGACCCGCAGATCAACGCCCTGCGCATGCGCCAGATGCGCAACTATTTCGCCACGCTGCTGCTGGCCCAGGGCACACCGATGATCGTTGCCGGTGACGAATTCAGCCGCACCCAGCATGGCAACAACAACGCCTACTGCCAGGACAGCGAGATCGGCTGGGTCAACTGGGACCTGGACCAGGACGGCAAAGACCTGCTGGCGTTCGTCAAGCGCCTGACCCGCCTGCGCCTGGCCTACCCGGTGCTGCGCCGTTCGCGTTTTCTGGTCGGCGACTATAACGAGGCGATCGGCGTCAAGGACGTGACCTGGTTGGCGCCAGATGGCAACGAGATGAGCGTCGAGCAGTGGGAAGACCCGCATGGGCGCTGCCTGGGCATGCTGATCGATGGCCGCGCCCAGGTCAGTGGCATCGCGCGGCCGGGTTCAGAGGCCACGGTGCTGCTGATCGTCAATGCTCACCATGACATTGTGCCGTTCAAATTGCCGACCGTACCTGAAGGCGAGTACTGGAGTTGCCTGGTCGACACCGACCGACCGGAGCTGCGCAAAGGGCAGCATCTGCAATTTGACACGACCTTCGAGGTGAAGGGGCGCTCGATGCTGTTGATGGTGCTACAGCACGAGGAAGAGTGAACCCGGTTGGCCATGCTCTGTCCCAACAGATAGCGCTTGCCTGGGCTTGCCGGCGATGTGGCCAGCCTAGGCAATACACGTTCAGCACCCATGAGGAGCCACCGTGAACCCCGAAGCCGGCAGTCCGGGTTTCGCCAGCACCGGTCACGCCCTAGCTGTGAAACGCCTGCGGGTACTGACGGTAAACACCCACAAAGGTTTCACTGCCTTCAACCGGCGCTTCATCCTGCCTGAGCTGCGCGAAGCGGTGCGCAGCACCCAGGCCGATATCGTCTTCCTCCAGGAAGTGCTCGGCAGCCATGACCGCCATGCCGCGCGCTACCCGGGCTGGCCGCAGACCTCGCAATACGAATTTCTTGCCGACAGCATGTGGAGCGATTTTGCCTACGGCCGCAATGCGGTCTACCCCGACGGCCACCACGGCAATGCGCTGCTGTCCAAATACCCGATCATCGAGCACCGCAACCTGGACGTGTCGATCACCGGCCCCGAGCGGCGCGGCCTGTTGCACTGCATCCTCGACGTCCCCGGCCAGCACAAGGTGCATGCGATCTGCGTGCATCTGTCGCTGCTGGAAAGCCACCGGCAGAAACAGCTGCTACTGCTGCGCCAGCTGCTCGATGCGCTGCCTGCCGATGCGCCAGTGATCATTGCCGGCGACTTCAATGACTGGCAACAGCATGGCAACCGTACCTTGCACCTGCAGCGCGACCTGCACGAGGCCTTCGAGCGCCACCACGGTCTGCTCGCCCGCACCTACCCGGGCCGCCTGCCCCTGCTGCGCCTGGACCGCATCTACCTGCGCAATGCCGACAGCCATGCGCCGCAGATTCTGGGGCACAAACCTTGGACGCACCTTTCCGACCACTTGCCACTGGCTGTAGAGGTACGCTTTAACAATGATTCGGCATAGCCCGTGCCGCAGAAATAGCGATCCTCGCTATGCCCGACCAAATAGCTCGGTTAAACAAAGGGTTAACCCCTGTCACGGCATTTGAACGCAGGTTTCACGCTTTCTTGACGCAAGCGCCGGTCTCTCCTTAGCTGAACAATATCACTAGACGTAAAAACTCGCGCCGGGCCTCTAGCTCGCGCCTTTGTGCGCGCTTGCGAAAGCTGGCGTGCTGGTTTGGGTCGCCCTCTGTTTTTGCCGTACAGCTCGTGACAACAGGCCAGGTCCTTGGGCTTTACAACAATAAAACAGAGGAGATCCGCCATGAAAAGAACCTCGAACCCCTTGCGCTTCGATCATATTTTCTGCGCGGTTTCCACGTCGATGCTTCTGGCAACCCCGGTGGAAACGTTCGCGTTCGAAATGCAGGAAGACCCAATCTCCCCCCGCTACCTGCAGCAAACGACGGTGCCGACGTTGTCGCTCGACCCGGTCAGCGCCAGCGGCCTGAACCTGGGTACGTTGAGCGCCTTCAGCGAGAAGATGGGCGAACGGCACAACTCCATAGCGCCCGACCTGGCGGGCAACCAATGGGCACAGTTCTTCCCTGGCGTCACACCCCAGCCTGGCACACGCGCACCAGACCAGCTGGAAGCCCCCAGCCAGCAGCTGATGATCGGCCCGGACCTGTTCGTGCGTGAAACCGCCGGTGGCAACGTGCACCGGGCGGGGATCTTCGTAGGGCACAACAACCTGCAGAGCAGCTTCAACGGCGTGCGGCCGTTGCTGGGGGACAAGCAGCGCAACGCGGTAAACCTCAGCGGCGAGAGCCTGGGGGTGTACTGGAGCATGACCCATGAACAAGGCTGGCACCTGGATGCCGTGGCCATGGGTTCGCGCATCGAGGTGATGGGCCGTGGCGACAGTGGCCAGCGCCTGGATGACAGTGGCCATGCGATGACCTTTTCGCTGGAGGGCGGTTACCCGATTGGGCTGGGCGGGGGCTGGGTGATCGAACCCCAGGCGCAGTTGATCAACCAGCAGTTCTTCCCGGGCAGCCAGGTGCAGGAGGAGACCTTGCAGGCCTTTGACAGCCAGCCCAGCTGGAGCGGCCGGGTCGGTGCCAAGTTGTCCGGGCGCTATGAGGTGAAAGGCATGCCGATCGAGCCCTATGTGCGGACCAACGTGTGGTACGACTTCAACGACAGCAGCGAGGTGAAGCTGGACCAGGTCGACAAGATTTCCAGCTCGCGCTATTCGACCACGGTGGAGTTGGGCTTGGGGTTGGTGGCGCGGGTGACACCTTCGGTGGCGCTGTTTGTCAGTGCCGATTACAGCAGCGATGTGGATGGCAACGACATCAACGGACTGATTGGCAGCCTTGGGGTGCGGATGCGGTGGTAGGCAGGTCTGGCCCTATCGCGGATAAATCCGCTCCTACAAGGGGCATGCGATCCCTGTAGGAGCGGATGTATCCGCGAAGAGGCCCGCACAGGCGATGAATCAGGCCGGTTTCATTACCAGAACCCCAAGCGGCGGCAGGTTCAGCGCCAGTGACAGTGGCTGCCCATGGCTGGCCACCTCATCACTCTCCACCGCCCCCAGGTTGCCCACGTTCGAGCCGGCATACAGCTCGGCATCGCTGTTCAGCAGCTCCTGCCAACGCTCACCGAACGGCACGCCAATCCGGTAGCCCTCACGTGGCACCGGGGTGAAGTTGGCCACCACCAGCAGCGGCTCGCCCTGGCTGCTCCAGCGCAACCAGGCGTACACGCTGTTGTGCGCGTCATCGCCGATCAGCCACTGGAAGCCCTGGGGCTGGCAGTCCTGTTCGTGCAGCGCCGGTAGTTCGCGGTACAGGCGGTTGAGGTCGCCCACCAGGCGCTGCACACCCTGGTGCTCGGGGTACTGCAGCAGGTACCAGTCCAGCTGGTGGTCGTGGTTCCACTCGCGCCACTGGCCGAACTCGCAGCCCATGAACAACAACTTCTTGCCCGGGTGGGTCCACATGAAGGTCAGGTAGGCGCGCAGGTTGGCGAACTTCTGCCAGCGGTCGCCGGGCATCTTGTCGATCAACGAATGCTTGCCGTGCACCACCTCATCATGGGAGATCGGCAGGATGAAATGCTCGGAGTAGGCGTAGATCAGGCCGAAGCTCATCTCGTTGTGATGATAGGTGCGGTGCACCGGATCGTTCTGGATGTAATGCAGGGTGTCGTGCATCCAGCCCATGTTCCACTTGTAGGCAAAGCCCAGGCCGCCTTGCTGGGTCGGCTGGCTGACCCCCGGCCAGGCCGTCGACTCCTCGGCGATGATCAGTGCACCCGGCGCCTCGTGGGCGGCAATGCCGTTGAGGTGGCGGATGAAATCGATGGACTCGAGGTTCTCGCGCCCGCCATGGCGGTTGGGCACCCACTCGCCGGCTTTGCGCGAGTAATCGCGGTACAGCATCGAAGCAACCGCATCGACGCGCAGGCCGTCGACATGGAAGTGCTTGAGCCAGTGCAACGCCGAGGCCAGCATGAAACCGCGCACCTCGTTGCGCCCGAGGTTGTAGATCAGCGTGTTCCAGTCCTGGTGGAAGCCTTCCAGCGGGTTGTCGTACTCGTAAAGCGCGGTGCCGTCGAAACGCGCCAGGCCATGTTCGTCAGTGGGGAAATGCGCTGGCACCCAGTCGAGGATCACACCGATACCGCCCTGGTGGCAGGCATCGACGAAGAACGCGAAGTCCTCGGCGCTGCCATAGCGCGACGTTGGGGCGAACAACGACAGCGGCTGATAGCCCCAGGAGCCGCCAAACGGGTGCTCCATGATCGGCAGCAGCTCGATGTGGGTGAAGCCCAGTTGCTGCACATAAGGCACCAGGCGCTCGGCCAGCTCGCGCCAGTTGTAGTAGCGCGACACTTCGCCCAGCTCGTCGAGCTCACATTGCCATGAACCCGGGTGCAGCTCGTAGATCGACAAGGGTGCGCTGTAGGCATGGCGCTGGGCGCGATGCTCCATCCAGTCATGGTCCTGCCAGTCGTGGCTCAGCTCACCGGCGACCTTCGACGCGGTACTCGGCGGCAATTCGGTGGCACGGGCCAGCGGGTCAGCCTTCAGTGGCAGGATGCCGTCCTTGCCAAGCACTTCGAACTTGTAGGTTTCGCCCACGCCCAGGCGCGGTACGAACAGTTCCCAGACCCCGGCACTGTGGCGCAGGCGCATGGGGTGGCGGCGGCCGTCCCAGTTGTTGAAGTCACCCACCACCGACACCCGGCGCGCATTCGGCGCCCATACCGAGAAGCACACGCCATCGACACCGTCGACCTGGGTCGGCTGGGCGCCGAAACGCCCGGACAGGTCCCGGTGGTTGCCTTCGGCGAACAGGTAGAGGTCCATGTCACCCAGTTGCGGGCCGAAGCTGTAGGGGTCTTCGGTCACCTGCTCGCCACCGGCCCAGCCGACCTGCAGCAGGTAGGGCTGCGCCTGATCGAGGTGCGCGCTGAACAGGCCAGGCAGGCTGCCCTGCACCATTTCGGCGAGGACGCGCCCATCATGGCGCGCCAGCACCCGCACGCTCAGTGCATTGGGCAGGTAGGCACGCACCAGCACACCGCCCTGCCCGTCTGCATGCGGGCCCAGCACGGCAAATGGATCGGCGTGCTCGGCGCGGGCCAGGGCATCCAGGTCCCGTTGCCGAAGGCCGCCGTTTTCACGCGTGGTTGCATTCATCTATGACTCTCCCCAGGTACTGATCAGTCCATGCAAGCCATGCAAGGGCACGGCCAGCCAACTCGGACGGTTCTCGGCTTCGTATGTGATTTCGTAGGCGGCTTTTTCCAGGCAGAACAACTCCAGTGCAGCGCGCTCGCCTTCGGCCTGTTGCCAGGCGTGAGGCATGGCGGCGGTGGCCAGGCCATAGGCTTCGACGAAGGCATGCCGCGACTGGTGCAGGTACTGCCGGGCAACACGTTGCCGGGCTTGGCGCGCCGGGCCGGAAAGGTCGACCGCAGACGCGCTGCGCAGGATCATCGCAGCAGCATAGTCGAAGGATCGCAACACGCCGCTGACATCCTTGTACGGGCTGTGTTTGGCCCGGCGTTCATCCAGTGGACGGGATGGCTCGCCCTCGAAATCGATCAGGTAGGCATCGCCCTGCACCACCAGGATCTGCCCCAGATGCAAGTCGCCATGCACACGCATCAGCAGGCCACCCTGGGCCTGTTCGGCGAGCCTGGCGATGTGCTGGGCAAGGCCGTCACGCTGCTGTTGCAGGTCGTCTACCAAGGCCTGGCTGTCAGGGTCGAGGTGTTCGCGGTGCTGTGCCAGCAGGTCCAGGGCGTGGTTCAGTTCGGCACTGATCTGCGCGCTCCAGCGTTGGCTGTCATTGGCGTCGCTGGGGCGTGGCTGGAAGGCTTCATCGTTGCTCGGTGCCGCCAGCAGCAGGTGCATCTCGCCCAGGCGCTGGCCGAGCAAGGCCGCGAAGCCGTTGAGTTCGGCCAGCGCGTCGGTGTGCGCTTCGGCGTCTATGTGGGTCGGCTCCATCTCGTCACGAATGGCCCGCTCCAGGGTGTTCTGGGTCCAGGCCCAGGCATCGCCCTGGTTGCTCAGGTAACCCTGGGCGATCATCAGCAGGTGCGGCGCGCCCCGCTCGTCTACGCGGCTGACCCAGGCCAGCAACGGCGAGATGTTGGCGAACCCGGCGGCAGTGAGGTACGCACTCATTTCCAGCTCTGGGTGTATGCCCGGGTTGACCCGGCGAATGAGTTTGAGCACTACGCGGTCGCCAATGACTACCGAGCTGTTCGACTGTTCGGCGCTGAGGTAGCGCACTTCGCTTTCCTCGTTCAGTTCAAGGCCGGCCAGTTGGGCTGTGCAGGCAAAATGCAGCTCGCCCTGGCCATTGCCGCAAGGCAGATGCCTATCTTCCTGGCAGGCGCGCAGCACCGCACGGATGAACGGTTCGAGGACGAAGGCATCGGTGATCAGCCCCACCTGACTGCCACGACGTACCCGTGACAGCGCCAGTTGCTGCGGCAGTGCGGTATTGATCTGATCTTCCGGCAGCAGGCCGAACGGCAGCTGGTACTGGTTGGCCACGCCGTCGCTGAGCACTTCGATTTCGCTGAGCAGCACCGGTGTAGTGGCGGTGCCGAAGCGCACGCCATAACGCAGCCGCACCTGGTCGATCGGGCTTTCCTTGCCGGCGAACCAGCGGCGCTTGGGCAGGTACTGCGGCAGGATGGTGCCGTGCAGGGTGTCGCTGGAGGGGGACTCGAGCAGTTCTTCCATGCGTTTGCGCAGCACTAAAGTAGTCAATTCCGGCAACCCCTCGGTAGCTTGGATGTGCCAGCTGGGCATGCGGTCGTGGGCAGCCAGCAGGAACCAGTAGAAGGCATAGGGTGGCAAGGTCAGCATGAATGGCAGCTGCCCGATCGGTGGGAAGGCGCTGCCACCGAGCATCTCCACCGGCACTTTGTCAGCGTATTGCGACAGTTCGAGCTCGGCGGCCTGGGCGGCGCGGGAAACGTTGGCGACGCACAGGATCACCTCGGTATTGCCGTCGGCGTCGGTGTACTCGCGGATATACGCCAGGATGCGCCGGTTGCTCGGCGTCAGCGTGCGCAGGCTGCCGCGGCCGAAAGCCTTCTGCTGCTTGCGCACCGCCAGCAGGCGGCGGTTCCAGTTCAGCAGCGAATGCGGGTCGTGGGCCTGGGCTTCGACGTTGATGGTCTGGTAGCCATACAGCGGGTCCATGATCGGCGGCAGCACCAGGCGTTGCGGGTCAGCCCTGGAAAAACCGCCGTTGCGGTCCGGCGACCATTGCATCGGTGTGCGCACGCCGTCGCGGTCGCCGAGGTAGATGTTGTCGCCCATGCCCAGTTCGTCGCCGTAGTACAGGGTGGGTGTGCCGGGCATGGACAGCAGCAGGCTGGTGAGCAGCTCGATGCGCCGGCGGTCACGTTGCAGCAAGGGCGCCAGGCGCCGGCGGATGCCGAGGTTGATGCGGGCGCGGCGGTCTTCGGCGTAGTAGTTCCACAGGTAGTCGCGCTCGCGGTCGGTGACCATTTCCAGGGTCAGCTCATCGTGATTGCGCAAAAAGATCGCCCACTGGCAGTTGGCCGGGATTTCCGGGGTCTGGCGCAGGATGTCGGTGATCGGGAAGCGGTCTTCCATGGCCAGGGCCATGTACATACGCGGCATCAGCGGGAAGTGGAAGGCCATGTGGCATTCGTCGCCATCGCCTTCGCCAAAGTACGGGCGAGTGTCCTCGGGCCACTGGTTGGCCTCGGCCAGCAGCATGCGGTCGGGGTAGTTGGCATCGATCTCGGCGCGGATCGCCTTGAGTACCTTATGGGTCTCGGGCAGGTTCTCGTTGTTGGTGCCGTCACGCTCGATCAGGTACGGGATGGCGTCCAGGCGCAGGCCGTCGACGCCCAGGTCGAGCCAGAAGCGCATCACACCGATCACCGCCTTCATCACCTGCGGGTTGTCGAAGTTGAGGTCTGGCTGGTGCGAATAGAAGCGGTGCCAGAAGTACTGACCGGCGACCGCGTCCCAGGTCCAGTTGGACTTTTCGGTGTCGAGGAAGATGATCCGCGTGCCGTCGTACTTCTGGTCACTGTCCGACCACACGTAGAAGTCTCGCGCCTTGCTGCCGCGCTTGGCGTGGCGGGCGCGCTGGAACCACGGGTGCTGGTCGCTGGTGTGGTTGATGACAAGCTCGGTGATCACCCGCAGGCCACGCTTGTGCGCCTCGGCGATAAAGCGACGAGCGTCGGCCATGCTGCCGTAGTCTGGGTGCACGGCCTTGTAGTCGGCGATGTCGTAGCCGTCGTCTCGGCGTGGCGAGGGGTAGAACGGCAGAAGCCAGAGGGTGTTGACGCCGAGCTCGGCGATATAGTCGAGCTTGCTGATCAGGCCGGCGAAATCGCCGATGCCGTCGTTGTTCGCATCAAAGAACGACTTGATGTGCAGCTGGTAGATCACGGCGTCCTTGTACCACAGCGGGTCATCGATGAAGGCTGCCGGGCGGGAACGCTTGGCCATGGGTGACTCCTTTCAAAGCATTCTTGAGCTTGGAGCTTGCGCGATCGCCTGTGGGAGCGGGCTTGCCGTGCTAGCGGGCCCTTTCTATGCGCCAGATACCGAACGGCTGGTGCCACGGCTCGATACGCATCCACTGGGTCTTGCCATGCCAGGTCCAGCGGTGGCCGGTCATCAGGTCCTCGCCCTGGGTGTCGGCATTGTCGTCCAGCCCCAGTTCCCACAAGGGCAGCTCGAAGCTGGCCTCCTGGGCGTTGTGCGGGTCGAGGCTGATCGCCACCAGGATGTAGTTGTCGCGCTCGGGCGTGCGCTTGGCGAAATACAGGATGTTGTCGTTCCAGCAATTGAAGAAGGCCACGCCAAGGTGGGTTTGCAGGGCGCGGTTCTGCCGGCGGATGCGGTTGAGCTGGGCGATCTCGGCGATGATGTTGCCGGGCTGGGTGAAGTCGCGCGGGCGGATTTCGTACTTCTCCGAATCCAGGTACTCCTCCTTTCCCGGCAGCGGCGTGCCTTCGCACAGTTCAAAGCCCGAATACATGCCCCACAGCCCCGAACCCATGGTCGCCAGTGCGGCGCGGATGAGGAACCCGGCGCGGCCCGAGTTCTGCAGGAAATAGGGGTTGATGTCCGGCGTGTTGACAAAGAAGTTCGGCCGGTAGCACTGGCTCCACGGTGGCTGGTTGAGTTCTTCGAAATACTCGCGCAGCTCCTGCTTGGTGTTGCGCCAGGTGAAGTAGGTGTAACTCTGCGCATAACCGACTTTGCCCAGGCGCGCCATCATTGCTGGCTTGGTGAACGCCTCGGCGAGGAAGATCACCTCGGGATGCTGGCTGCGCACATTGGCGATCAGCCATTGCCAGAACGGCAGTGGCTTGGTGTGCGGGTTGTCGACGCGGAAAGTCTTCACGCCCTCCTCGACCCAACCCACCACCACGTCGCGCAGGGCCAGCCAAAGCGACGGCACAGCCTCGGCGGCATAGAAGTCGACGTTGACGATGTCCTGATACTTTTTCGGCGGGTTCTCGGCATAGCGGATGGTGCCGTCGGGCCGCCAGCTGAACCAGCCGGGGTGCTCCTGCAGCCATGGGTGGTCCTGTGAGCACTGGATGGCGAAGTCCAGGGCGATTTCCAGGCCGTGCTCGGCGGCGGCGGCCACCAGCCGACGGAAGTCTTCACGGGTACCCAGCGCTGGGTGAATGGCGTCATGCCCGCCTTCCGGGCTGCCGATGGCGTAGGGGCTGCCTGGGTCATTGGGCTCTGCCTGCAAGGCGTTGTTGCGGCCCTTGCGGTGCTTTTTGCCGATCGGGTGTATGGGCGGGAAATAGAGCACATCGAAGCCCATGTCGCGGATCATCGGCAGGCGCCCGTGCACGTCATTGAAGGTGCCGTGGCGCTCGGGGCTGTCGGTGATCGAGCGCGGGAACAACTCGTACCAACTGGCAAACAGCGCGGCCGGGCGGTCGACGTCGAGGGGGAATTCGATGCTGCGGGTAAGGTAGCTGCGGTGCTCGGCCTCAGCCATCAACCGGGTGGCTTCAGGGCCCAGCAGCAGGGCCACCTGGTCATCCTGGGAAAGCTCCGGCAGGCGGGCCTGCAAGCTCTCTATCTGCTCGCGCAAGGCGCCCTCGCTACGTTCTGCGCCTTTGCCCAGGAGCAAGCGGCCTTCCTCCAGCTCCAGCTGGACCTCGACGCCCGCATGGTACTTGCGCTCCAGGTCGTGGCAGTAGGTGGCAAACGGGTCGATCCAGGCCTCGATACTGAACAGGTGCAGGCCCAGCTCAGTCGGGGTGAATTCGGCCAGCCACAGGTCATTGCCGGGCGAATGCATCGGCACACAGTGCCAGCGCCGGCTGGTGGCCTGGCGCCAGTTGAGCATCACCGCCAAGCGGTCGTGGCCATCGCTGTAGACCTTGCTGCTGACCGCAACCCGTTGCCCGCTGACGGCCTTGGCGGCGAACGTGCCGGCTTCGAGCACAGGTTGGGTGTCTTCGATCACGATGCGCGGCGCCAGTAGCGCCTGTGACAGGCTGATGGCCTGGTCCGGGTGATCGTTCGCCGTGGGCACGCTTTCAAAGGGCTCGTTTCGTGTCATCGACCTTGCTCCCTCAGGCTGTTGGCGGTAAGGGTTCAGAGCCGGACACCGGCATGGGGTTCAAAAAAAATTGAGCGAACGGCAGCTGCCAGCGGTCAGAGCCTGCAGCACCTGTTCAATAATCCACCCGTGCGAGGTCAGGCCATGAACATCCCCACTCCACCGGAAACACCCGATCCCAATATCGACGACCCGAGCCTGCCGCCACCCGTGCCGGAACAAGAGCCGGACGAACTGCCGATCAAGCCGACCATGCCGCCGACGGTGGGTGACCCGCCGAGTGAAGAATCACCGGTGAAGGCTTAAGGGTAGACCCAATGTCGAAACAGGGATTGGGGGGCGACGCGGTGGGTTCGCCGTGAAATGTATAGCGCCTGTGAAATCGAGCGCCGCGCGGGCGGCGCTCGATCTCGGCCCCAGCAAACATCCCACGACAAGCCCTACCAGCCTCACGCAGTCACACCTGCAATCTCCGCCACACTGATCTCCCTCATCCGAAACTTCTGCACCTTCCCCGTCACCGTCATCGGAAACTCGTCGACGAAACGGAAATGCCGCGGCACCTTGAAGTGGGCAATGCGCGCCTTGCACCAGGCCTGAAGCTCTTCAACCGTGGCACTGTGCCCTGGGTGCAGCTTGATCCAGGCAACGATTTCCTCGCCATAACGGCTGCATGGAATACCGACCACCTGCGCATCGGCTACCGCCGGATGGGTGTAGAAAAACTCCTCCAGTTCCCGCGGGTAGATGTTCTCGCCACCGCGAATGATCATGTCCTTGTTGCGCCCGACGATGCGCACATGGCCGTGCTCATCCATCACCGCCAGGTCGCCCGAATGCATCCACCCCGCCGGGTCGATGGCGTCCGCCGTGGCCTGGGGGTTGTCCCAGTAGCCGAGCATCACGCTGTAGCCGCGGGTGCAGAGTTCGCCGATCTCGCCGCGAGGAACGATGCAGCCATCGGCGTCCACCAGCTTGGTCTCCAGCTGTGGCTGGGTGCGGCCGACCGTGGTCACGCGCAGTTCCAGTGCGTCATCCGGGCCGGTCTGCAGGGATACCGGGCTGGTTTCGGTCATGCCGTAAGCGATCTGCACCTGGGCCATGTGCATCTGGTCGATGACCCGGCGCATCACCTCGATCGGGCAGGTGGCGCCGGCCATGATGCCGCTGCGCAAAGTGGAAAGATCCAGCTGCTGCCGTGACGGGTGATCGAGCATGGCGATGAACATGGTCGGCACGCCATAGAGAATGCTGGCGCGCTCCTCGGCCACGGCGCGCAGGGTGAGTTCGGCGTCGAAGGCGTCGTTGGGGTAGACCATGGTGCTGCCGTGGGTGATGCAGCCGAGGTTGGCCATGACCATGCCGAAACAGTGGTACAGCGGCACTGGGATCACCATGCGGTCGCGCTCGGTCAGGCCCAGGCTTTCGCCGACCATGAAGCCGTTGTTGAGGATGTTGTAGTGGCTGAGTGTGGCGCCCTTGGGTGCGCCGGTGGTGCCGGAGGTGTACTGGATGTTAACCGGCTGGTCGAACTGCAGGGCCTGCTGGCGTGCAATGTAGGCTTGTGCCGCAGTTTGCCCTGCCCTTTCGGCCAGTGTGTGCCAAGGCAGGAAGCCGGCAGGCGGCTTGGCCGCCAGGCTGATCACCCCGCGCAGGTCCGGCAGACGCTCGCAGTCAAGTTCACCAGGCGCAACGTGGGCCAGTTCTGGCGCCAGTTCCTGAACCATGGCGTGGTAGTCGGAGGTCTTGAAGGCATCGGCACACACCAGCCACCGGCAGCCGGACTGGCGTAGTACGTACTCCAGTTCACCCACGCGGTAGCCCGGGTTGATGTTGACCAGGATCGCACCGACCTTGGCGCTGGCCACTTGCAGAATGCACCACTGGGCACAGTTGGGTGACCAGATGCCGACCCGGTCGCCCGTGTTCACGCCCAGGGCCATCAGGGCGCGGGCGTGCAGGTCGACCTGTTCGGCCAGCTGCCGCCAGCTGTAGCGCAGGCCCTGGTGGCGCACCACCAGCGCTTCGCCGTCGGTGCAGCGGGCCACGGTGGCATCGAAGGCCTGGCCGATGGTCTGGGTCAGCAGCGGTTGGTCCTGGCGACCGCGGGTGTAGCTTGGTTGACTCATGGGTGTCCCTTCTTGTGGTTGTTCTGGGCACGGCTGAAGCGAGCTGGGAATACTCTGGCGCAGATTTACGTTTACGTAAAGGTGATGAGTGGATTGACAGTGACGGATGGCAGGTTTACGTTAACGTAAAGGTGATGAACGACACCTGGTTTGCCGGCGCACCGCCGACCCTGTGGGAGCGGGTTCACCCGCGAATGCGATCATTCAGGCAATGACGGTGGTCCTGCTGAAGCATTCGCGGGTGAACCCGCTCCCACAGGGCCGGCGCAGAGCCCTTGAGCTACGGTGTAACCCAATTTCAAGAACAAGAAGGTGCTCCCCCATGCATTACCCCTCTCTGAACTTCGCCCTGGGCGAAACCATCGACATGCTCCGTGACCAGGTGCGCACCTTCGTCGCCGCCGAGCTGGCCCCACGCGCCGCGCAAATCGACCACGACAACCTGTTCCCCGCCGACATGTGGCGCAAGTTCGGTGACATGGGCCTGCTGGGTATCACCGTGCCCGAAGAGTACGGCGGCGCCGGCCTGGGCTACCTGGCCCACGTGGTGTCGATGGAAGAAATCAGCCGCGGCTCGGCCTCGGTCGCCCTGTCCTACGGCGCGCACTCCAACCTCTGCGTCAACCAGATCAACCGCAATGGCACTCACGAGCAAAAGCTCAAGTACTTGCCAAAGCTGATCAGCGGCGAGCACATTGGTGCCCTGGCCATGAGCGAGCCCAACGCCGGTTCCGACGTGGTATCGATGAAGCTGCGCGCCGAAAAGCGCGGCGACCGCTACGTGCTCAACGGCAGCAAGACCTGGATCACCAACGGCCCCGACGCCAATACCTACGTGATCTACGCCAAGACCGACCTGGACAAGGGCGCGCACGGCATCACTGCGTTCATCGTCGAGCGTGACTGGAAAGGCTTCAGCCGCAGCAACAAGTTCGACAAGCTAGGCATGCGCGGCTCCAACACCTGCGAGCTGTTCTTCGACGACGTCGAAGTGCCGGCAGAAAACATTCTCGGCCAGCTCAACGGCGGCGTACGGGTGCTGATGAGCGGCCTGGACTACGAGCGCGTGGTGCTCTCCGGTGGCCCCACCGGCATCATGCAAAGCTGCATGGACCTGGTGGTGCCTTATATCCACGACCGCAAACAGTTCGGCCAGAGCATCGGCGAGTTTCAGCTGATCCAGGGCAAGATCGCCGACATGTACACCCAGCTCAACGCCAGCCGCGCCTACCTGTATGCCGTGGCCCAGGCCTGCGACCGTGGCGAGACCACCCGCAAGGACGCCGCCGGGGTGATTCTGTACACCGCCGAACGCGCCACGCAAATGGCCCTGGAAGCGATCCAGATTCTCGGCGGCAACGGCTACATCAACGAATTCCCGGCTGGCCGCCTGCTGCGCGACGCCAAGCTGTACGAGATCGGTGCCGGCACCAGCGAAATCCGCCGGATGCTGATCGGTCGCGAACTGTTCAACGAAACCCGCTGAGCACAGGGGACGGGCGCACATGGCTACCTTGCACACCCAGATCAACCCGCGTTCGGCGGAGTTCGCCGGCAACAGCGCGGCCATGCTCGAACAGGTCCAGGCCCTGCGCGGCCTGCTCGCCCAGGTGGCCCAGGGCGGCGGGCCCAAGGCCCAGGAACGGCACACCTCGCGTGGCAAACTGCTGCCACGCGAGCGCATCGACCGCCTGCTCGACCCAGGCTCGCCGTTCCTGGAGATTGGCCAACTGGCCGCCCATGACGTGTACGGCGAAGAGGTACCGGCCGCGGGCGTGATCGCCGGCATCGGCCGCGTCGAAGGCGTGGAATGCATGATCGTGGCCAACGACGCCACAGTCAAAGGCGGCTCCTATTACCCGCTGACGGTGAAGAAACACCTGCGCGCGCAAACCATCGCCTTGCAGAACCGCCTGCCGTGCATTTACCTGGTGGACTCCGGTGGCGCCAACCTGCCGCGCCAGGACGAAGTATTCCCCGATCGCGAGCACTTCGGGCGGATCTTCTTCAACCAGGCCAACATGAGCGCACTGGGCATCCCGCAGATCGCCGTGGTGATGGGCTCGTGCACCGCTGGCGGTGCCTACGTGCCGGCCATGGCCGACGAAGCGATCATGGTGCGCCAGCAGGCGACCATCTTCCTTGCCGGGCCGCCGCTGGTGAAAGCGGCAACCGGTGAAGTGGTGAGTGCCGAGGACCTGGGCGGTGCCGATGTGCACTGCCGCACCAGCGGCGTCGCCGACCACTACGCCGACAACGACGAACACGCCCTGGCCATCGCCCGGCGCAGCGTCGCCAACCTCAACTGGCACAAGCTCGGCAAGCTGCAGCGCCAGGCCCCTGTGGCGCCGCTTTACCCTGCCGACGAGCTGTACGGCGTGGTCCCGGCCGATGCCAAGCAGCCATTCGACGTACGCGAGGTGATCGCGCGTCTGGTAGACGGCTCGGCGTTCGACGAGTTCAAGGCGCTGTTCGGCACTACCCTGGTCTGTGGCTTCGCCCACCTGCACGGCTACCCGGTGGCGATCCTGGCCAACAACGGCATCCTCTTCGCCGAAGCCGCGCAAAAAGGCGCGCACTTCATCGAACTGGCCTGCCAGCGCGGTATCCCGCTGCTGTTCCTGCAGAACATCACCGGCTTCATGGTCGGCAAGAAGTACGAAGAAGGCGGCATCGCCAAGCATGGCGCCAAGCTGGTCACCGCCGTGGCCTGTGCCCAGGTGCCGAAATTCACGGTGATCATCGGCGGCAGCTTCGGCGCCGGCAACTACGGCATGTGTGGCCGTGCCTACGACCCGCGATTCCTGTGGATGTGGCCCAACGCGCGCATTGGCGTGATGGGCGCCGAGCAGGCCGCCGGGGTGCTGGCCCAGGTCAAGCGCGAGCAGAGCGAGCGCAGCGGCCAGGCCTTCAGCGCCGAGGACGAGGCCAGGCTCAAGCAGCCGATCCTCGACCAGTACGAGCATCAGGGTCACCCTTACTATTCCAGCGCCCGCCTGTGGGACGACGGTGTCATCGACCCGGCGCAGACCCGCGACGTGCTCGGCCTGGCGTTGTCCGCCGCGCTGAATGCGCCGATCGAACAGAGCCGCTTCGGCATTTTCCGGATGTGACCCATGAGCGATTTCAGCACCCTCGAAGTGACCCGCGACCCGCGCGGCTTCGCCACCCTGTGGCTGAGCCGCGAGGACAAGAACAACGCCTTCAACGCGCTGATGATCCGCGAGCTGATCGTGGCCCTCAACCAGCTGGCCGAAGACACCAGCCTGCGCTTTTTGCTGCTGCGCGGCCGTGGCCGGCACTTCAGCGCCGGCGCCGACCTGGCCTGGATGCAGCAATCGGCACAGCTGGACTTCAACACCAACCTCGATGACGCCCGCGAACTCGGCGAGCTGATGTATGCCCTGCACCGCCTCAAGGCCCCGACCCTGGCCGTGGTGCAAGGCGCCGCCTTCGGTGGCGCGCTGGGCCTGATCAGCTGCTGCGACATGGCCATCGGCGCCGAAGACGCTCAGCTGTGCCTGTCGGAAGTGCGCATCGGCCTGGCCCCGGCGGTGATCAGCCCGTTCGTGGTCAAAGCCATCGGCGAACGCGCCGCGCGCCGCTATGCCCTGACCGCCGAGCGTTTCAGCGGCGTGCGTGCCCGCGAGCTGGGCCTGCTGGCCGAGGTGTACCCGGCCGCTGAACTGGACGCACAGGTGCAAGCCTGGGTAAGCAACATGCTGCAGAACAGCCCGCAAGCGCTACGCGCCACCAAGGACCTGTTGCGCGAAGTGGACGACGGCGAACTCAGCCCGGCCCTGCGCCGCTACTGTGAAAACACCATCGCCCGCATCCGCGTCAGCGCCGAAGGCCAGGAGGGCCTGCGCGCCTTCCTGGAAAAACGCCGCCCCGCCTGGCAAATCGACGACAAGAAGGAGCCGCGCCCATGAGCCGCCCCGCTTTGACCACCCTGCTGGTCGCCAACCGTGGCGAAATCGCCTGCCGGGTGATGCGCACCGCCAAGGCCATGGGCCTGACCACTGTCGCGGTGCACAGCGCCACCGACCGTGACGCCCGCCACAGCCGCGAAGCCGACATTCGTGTCGACCTGGGCGGCAGCAAGGCTGCCGACAGCTATCTGGTGGTCGACAAGATCCTCGCCGCGGCTAAAGCCAGCGGCGCCCAGGCCATCCACCCAGGCTATGGGTTCCTCTCCGAAAACGCAGGCTTTGCCCGCGCCATCGAAGCAGCCGGGCTGATTTTCCTCGGCCCACCGGCCAGCGCCATCGATGCCATGGGCAGCAAGTCGGCAGCCAAGGCGCTGATGGAAGACGCCGGCGTGCCGCTGGTGCCCGGCTACCACGGCGAAGCGCAAGACCTGGACACCTTCCGCGCCGCCGCCGAACGCATTGGCTACCCGGTGCTGCTCAAGGCCAGCGCCGGTGGTGGTGGCAAAGGCATGAAAGTGGTCGAGGAGGAGAGCCAGCTGGCCGACGCCCTGGCCTCGGCTCAGCGTGAGGCCCAGTCGTCGTTCGGCGATGCGCGCATGCTGGTGGAAAAGTACGTGCTCAAGCCACGCCACGTGGAAATCCAGGTGTTCGCCGACCAGCACGGTAACTGCCTGTACCTCAACGAGCGCGACTGCTCGATCCAGCGCCGCCACCAGAAGGTGGTGGAAGAAGCGCCAGCGCCAGGCCTGTCGGCCGAGCTGCGCCGGGCCATGGGTGAGGCGGCGGTACGCGCGGCCCAGGCCATCGGCTATGTCGGTGCAGGCACCGTCGAGTTTCTGCTCGACGCCCGTGGCGAGTTCTTCTTCATGGAGATGAACACTCGCCTGCAGGTCGAACACCCGGTCACCGAAGCCATCACCGGCCTCGACCTGGTGGCCTGGCAGATTCGCGTGGCCTGCGGCGAGCCACTGCCGATCACTCAGGAACAGGTGCCGCTGATCGGCCATGCCATCGAGGTGCGGCTGTATGCCGAAGACCCGGCCAATGAATTCCTGCCGGCCACTGGCAAGCTGGTGCTGTACCGTGAGTCGGCACCGGGTGAAGGCCGCCGGGTGGACAGCGGGGTCAGCGAAGGTGACGAGGTATCGTCGTTCTACGACCCGATGCTGGGCAAGCTGATTGCCTGGGGCCAGGACCGCGAGCAGGCACGCCTGCGCCTGCTGGCGATGCTCGACGAATTCGCCATTGGCGGGTTGAAGACCAACATCGCCTTCCTGCGCCGGATTCTCGCGCACCCGGCCTTCGCCGCGGCCGAGCTGGATACCGGGTTCATTCCACGCCATCAGGCCACGCTGTTGCCGCCACCACAGGCTTTGCCTGCGGGCTTCTGGGAAGCAGCGGCTGAGGCCTGGCTGCAAGGCGAGGCGCAGCACCAACGGGCCGACGATAGCCGCTCGCCGTGGGCCGAGCGCAACGGCCTGCGCCTGGGGTTGCCGGCACGCAGCAGTCTGCATCTGGTGAGTGGTGGCGAACGCCAGGCGGTCGCCCTTGAGCGCAGTGCTGCTTCGACCTGGCAGCTGCACGGCGAACAGCTGGGCCACGACCAGGGGGGTATGCGTCGCCGTCATCTGGCGGTGCGCCGCGGTGGCACGCTGTTCCTGCGTTGGGATGGCGAGATGCATGCAGTCGAAACCTTCGACCCGATCGCCGAGGCGGAGGCCAGCCACAGCCATCAGGGCGGGCTGGGTGCGCCCATGAACGGCAGCATCGTGCGGGTGATGGTGGCGCCTGGGCAGGTCGTGGAGGCTGGCACTGCACTGGTGGTGCTGGAAGCGATGAAGATGGAGCACAGCATTCGTGCGCCCCATGCCGGGACAGTGAAGGCCTTGTTTTGCCAGGAAGGGGATATGGTCAGCGAGGGTGCCGTGCTGGTTGACCTGGCCGAGTGAGGCATACAGGGGCCGCTTTGCGGCCCTTTCGCGACACAAGGCCGCTCCTACAAGAGACCGCATTTTCCTGTAGGAGCGGCCTTGTGTCGCGAAAGGGCTGCGCAGCAGCCCCTGCAATCTAGAAGGCCCCGTGCACCCGCACGACTACCCCGAGAAACTCGCAACCCGCTTCACATACCAGCGTCGGATAACTGCCGTTCAGCGCCTTCAGGTACTGTTGCCCACCCTCCTCGGCCAGCTCACGCAGAATCGCCGTCTTGCCCGGCTGCCGGGCAATCACCAGCCGCCCCGGCTCTACCTCCAGCCCTGGGTCCACCAAGATCCGCATGCCCTGCGGCACACTGCGGCCACTGGCCGAGCTCATCGCATCATTTTCCACGGTCAGCCAGAACGCCTTGCCCTGGGCCAGGTAGTCGGTCTGCTCGAATACGCCAGGCGCGGCAATTTCTGCAGCGCTCAGCTCATCCCAGGCCAGCACAGGGTAGCGGAAGCACACGATGTATTGCATGAGGTCCAGGTCGTCATCGCTGTCACCCACTTCGTAGAGGCCACGTTCCTCGCCAACCTCACCGTGAATGCGCAGCTGCAGGCTGACGCTGTAGTGGGGCATACCAATCTCGACAAACGTGCGATTCATCGACTCGATCTTCGGCTGCCGCCGCTTGTTCACCCAATGGCCCACGCTGCCTTGAGACACACCAACGCGCTCGGCAAGCTGCTCTTGAGTGAGGCCTAACTCCTCCATCCGGTCACGGACGAGGGCAATCCATTTATCCATATTCATCGCTGGCACGATACGGACTGGCTTCTGGCGCTCAATAAACATTCTGTATTATTTATTAAAGTTCACAAAAATACTTCAGGTATTACCATCAGGCAGAACCCTTTCCCTACAGGCTCTAGCAGGTATCAGGATGAAACCACCGAAAGACGACGTAACAGATTTAGACAGCGAAGCGGCCCGTCGCGCCCTCGACTACTACCTGAACCCCAACCCCACGCGCCCCAGCGCGCACACTCAGATCTGGACCTTGCACGCCGGCGTCACCGCCGAGCAGGCCCAGGACCACGCCATCGAGCTGCTGCGCTGTGCTGCCGCCACCGCCCACGAAACCGCCACCCACCAAGAGGGCAGTACCCGCGAGCTGACGTTCGCGCTGATGCACATGATCGATATGGCCAGAGCCCTGCTGGAGCACAGGCGCGCCCTGCAGAACGGGCTGTAGGTAAAAGCAGAAGGGAGAACGTGATGGCCGGCTACCGGCGAAGGGCCCCGATTGCCGGGACAAGGAAGCGCACCGGTAAAACGTTTTTACCGGATAAATGAAAATTCATTTGACTGGCAAATGATAACGATTATTATTGCACTCAGCTGATCGCGAGATCTGCTGGATAACCCGGAGCTTAGGTCGCTCCAGATTATCTCCTCATCAGGCTAATCACGGTTTTTGACCCGGCTTTTTGCCGGGTCTTTTTTTTGGCTCTTCAGGCTAATGAAGATCGATGATGGCGCGGATGATAGCAAAAGTGTTTCAGAGCGTGAACGCTCATTACAAATCTTTGCGGAATCAGCACTTGAGAATCAATCTCGTTTTGACTACGCTGTTTCTGCATCAAGGACGATGCCCCCACCCCTACCCCGAGAGCAAGGAGCTGTCCATGAGCCGTCTGCTGCTGCCCCTTGAGCACCCCACGCCTGCCAGCGAGCATGCTGCCGAGAATGAGCTGCTGTACGCTCTCAAGCGCCTGCCCCGGCGCGTACAGCAAGTGTTCCTGCTCAACCGCCTCGATCAGCTGGACTTTGCCGGCATCGCCAAGCGCCTCGACCTCCCGCTGCTCAGCATCGAACGCAACATGAACCAGGCCCTGCAAGTGGCGCAACCACGCGGGGATGCACTGGCCAGTGTGGCCGGGCAATGGTATGTGCGGTTGCAAAGCCCCGACGTGACGTCGTGCGAGCGCATCGATTTTCGCCGTTGGCTGGATGCGGCACCTGCGCACTTGCAGGCGTTTCATGCTACCGAGCTGCGCTGGCGCAGCCTGCTCGCCCCGGCACGAGAGCTGGGCCACGATGGCTGGTATAGGCAAGGGCGTGCGGCCATTTCGGTGGGTGGGTGTTCGGTGGCAGTCGGGCTGGGTGTGGCTGCAGTGCTGCTGTTTGGCTACTGGGTGTGACTTGATACCCAATGGAGACGCAGCAACCTTGCCAAGCGGTGTACAGTAGCAGTCACAACAATGCCTAAGGAGTCTGGCAATGACCGTGACGCTGTCCCCCCTGAAAATCGACTGCGATTTCGATTCCGGCAACATCCAGGTACTGGATGCCAGCAACCCGGCCCAGGTGCGCCTGGCCATTCGCCCGGACACAAATAGCGGCCACTTCCAGTGGTTCCACTTCAAGGTCAGCGGCCTCACGCCGGGTCAGGTCCATCGCTTCAGCCTGGACAACGCCAGCGAGTCTTCCTACAAGAACGCCTGGAGCGGCTACAACGCCGTGGCCTCCTACGATCAGCAAACCTGGTTCCGTGTGCCGAGCCGGTTCGATGGCAAGGCGCTGTCGTTCGAGATCAAGGCCGAGCAGGCGCAGGTCTGGTTCGCCTACTTCGAGCCCTACCCGCGTGCACGCCACAACCAGCTGATCGAGCGCGCCCAGCAAATACCGGGCGTCGAGCTGCTGGCCCACGGACGCAGCGTGCAAGGCCGGGATATCCCGCTGCTGCGTGCCGGTGATGGCGCTGAAGGCAAACGCAAGCTGTGGCTGATAGCCCAGCAGCACCCTGGCGAGCACATGGCCGAATGGTTCATGGAGGGGGTGATCGACCGGCTGCAAGCCAATGACCCGACGGTTCGCAAACTGCTGGAAAAGGCCGACCTGTACCTGATCCCGAACATGAACCCGGACGGTGCCTTCCTTGGCCACCTGCGCACCAACTTCAAGGGCAAGGACCTGAACCGGGCCTGGCAAGATGCCAGTGTCGAGTTGACCCCGGAGGTGTTCTTCGCCCAGGCGCAGATGAAGCAGTACGGGGTGGATGCGTTCATCGATGTGCACGGGGACGAGGAAATTCCCCATGTGTTTACGGCGGCCTGTGAGGGCAACCCGGGATACACGCCGCGGCTGGCCAAGCTGGAGGAGCAGTTCCGCTCGACCTTGTGCAGTGTGACCAAGGACTTCCAGGCAGTGCATGGTTATACCCGGGACGAACCGGGGCAGGCCAATACCACGCTGGCGTGCAATGCGGTGGGGATGGCGTATGACTGCCTGTCGCTGACGCTGGAGATGCCCTTCAAGGACCATGACGATGCGCCGGAGCCGGTGGCCGAATGGTCGGGCGCGCGGTCCAAGGCGTTGGCCGGGGCGGTGCTGGAGACCTTGCTGAAGATGGTTGGCGATCTGCGCTGAGCAGGCCCGGCCTCTTCGCGGGTAAACCCGCTCCCACAGGATCACCACAGTCTCGGACATTGTGCAGTTCCTGTGGGAGCGGGATCACCACAGTCTCGGACA